>NZ_JBEOMB010000109.1:0-49861 GCF_046000175.1 Rhodoplanes sp. SY1 | reverse complement strand
CCTTCGGCCGGCCCGACGACAGGCTCCGCCGAACCCGGAATCCAGCCGAGCTTTCGGCGCTTGTCGCTGGACTCCGGGTTCGCGGCTTCGCCGCGCCCCGGAATGACAGCGGGCCGGTTCGCCCGGTCTGTGACGGAGCGCACGGTCGACACGTGGTATCTCGGTCCTTATCCTCCATCACGGCCGGTCTCGATCCTGCCCGGCCGTCCTGCCCCATGGAGAGATTCGAAACATGCGACGCACCCTCGCCGCGATCGTGATCGCGGGCGCCCTGATCTCCCCGGCCGCCGCCGAAACCCTGATGCTGGCCAAGAGCTATTCCGTCTCCGGCACCAACGGGGACGGGTCGTCCTATTCCGGCACGCTCGCCCTGCAGGTGATCTCCGACACCACCTACACGGTGCGCTGGTCGATCGGCGGCGACACCTACACGGGCTTCGGCATGCGGATGAACGACTACCTGGCCGCCACCTACACGATGGACGGCAAGCCGGGCCTCGTGATGTACAAGGTCGAGAACGGCGGCGTGCTGCGCGGCCTGTGGTCGGTGCGCGGCCAGAACGGCTCCGGCACCGAGACCCTGACGCCGCGCTGAGGCGGACGTCGCCGTCGGCCGGCCTCGCCGCCGGCCGGCGCGCGCATTTCTCGTCTTTCGCCTTTTCACCCGCCCGCCCAACCGCCCGCCCCGCACGGCGATTGCCGGGCCGGGCGGGCTCGCTGTATCAAGGCACCCGCCAATTCCGGCTGGAGGGGATATTCCATGCTCAAGACCTGCTCGACCCTGGCGGCGCTCGCCACCATCGCGGTGCTCGCCGCGCCGGCTTCGGCCCAGGCGCCCGGGTCCGCGTCGCGGTCCTGGACCCAGGTCGGCATGCTCGACTGCCGGGTCGACCCGAGCATCGGCTTCATCATCGCCGGCCACCAGTCGATGACCTGCCGCTTCTCGCAGAACGCCCCGATCCCGCCGCAGACCTATCAGGGCGCCATCAACACGGTCGGCATCAATATCGGCGTGTCGGCCGGCGGCCGCCTCGCCTGGGGCGTGTTCGCGCCGACCACCGGGGTGCCGGCCGGCGCGCTCGCCGGCGAGTATGTCGGCGCCAGCGCCGACGCCGCGCTCGGCCTCGGGGTCGGCGCCAACGTGCTGATCGGCGGCTCGAACCGCACCGTCGCGCTGCAGCCGTTGTCGCTCGAGGGCTCGGTCGCCTTCAACGTCACGCTCGGCCTCTCGGCCCTCAAGCTGCGCTACGTGAACTGATCGGGCCTTCGGCCGGTCGCCGGCGGCCGGGCGAGTGCCCGGCCGATACGGCCGGCCGCCCTCAGGCCGGTGGCAGGCAGAGCGCTCGGTCGCGGCACGCGTGAGGGCGTCCGAGGTGTCCGCATGCCGCGGTCGTCCCGCGGCGACGAACCGAGTGTCACCCGACACGATCTCGGTCTGGAAAGCCGCCGGTTGGATTCGAGTTGTTTGTGGTTGTAGTTTTATTGTTTTGCGGCTAAAAGCTGCATTGCGCAGCGAGGACGTCGTCGCGAGACTTGCGCCGCAGCCGCATAGTCGCGGGTCCAGATCCCGCCTCCTTCGAGGATGCCCGGCCCGCGAGACTCCAGTTTTTCCGGCCCGCCGTTGCGCCAGAGGCTGGAGATGCTCGGTTCTTTTATTCGTTCATTGCAACGCGCAATGGCCAAGTGGCGTGACCGAGATATTCCTTGGCACCATTACTCCACGTCGTGGGGTGAGATATTTCCGGACACGAATGTCGTCATGCGGCGCCGAATCGAGGGGCGCTGGGAGTACAGGCGCCTGACCGCGGACGAAGCCGAGGAATGGTTGAAGACCATAGCCTGGTGACGGCCAGCGCCGCTCGGACGGGCCGCCGCTCCGGCATGCGCGGCGTTTCCTCACGCCGGCACTGCGGCGCCGGCCCGGCAGGCCGCCGTCGGCAGCGCGCCGGCGTCGGAGACCCCGAGCGCCTCGGTGATGCGGCGGGCGAGAATGGAAAAGTCGGCCTTGCGGGGCGAGGTGCGGCGATAGGCGAGCGCGACCGTGCGGCCCGGCTCCGGCGCCGCGAAGCGCAACAGCTTTATGCGCGTGTTGTCGCGTTCCACCGCGGCGGCGACCTGCGGGAGCAGGGTCGCGCCGAAGCCGGAGGCGACGAGCTGCACCACGGTGGCGAGGCTGGTCGCGCCGAGCCCGCCGGCGTCGCCGCGGCCGTTGGCGCACACGGCGAGCGCCTGGTCGCGCAGGCAGTGCCCCTCCTCCAAGAGCAGCAGCCGCTCCTGCGCGAGCGCGCCCGCCGCGATCGGCGTCGCGGCGGAGCGCGGGTCGGCGGCCGGCACGGCGAGCACGAACGGGTCCTCGAACAGCGCCAGCGTCTCGATCTCGGGATGCTCGACCGGCAGCGCCAGCATCACCACGTCGATCAGGCCACGCCCGAGCTCGTCGACGAGGGTCCGGGTCTGGGTCTCGCGCAACGCCACGGCCAGCTCCGGATGGTGCCGCTGCAGGGCGGGCAGCACCTTGGGCAGCACATAGGGGGCGAGCGTCGGGATGACGCCGAGCCGCAGCGCGCCGGCGAGCGGGCCGGCGTGATGGCGGGCGAAGTCCTCCAGGTCGCGCGCGCCGGCGAGCAGCTCCTCGGCCCGGCGGGCGATCTCGACGCCGACCGGCGTGAGCGTCACGTCGCCGGGGCGGCGCTCGACCAGCTCGACCCCGAGCCGGGCCTCCAGGTCGCGGATCTGCATCGAGAGCGCGGGTTGGCTCACCGCGCACTCCGCCGCGGCGCGGCCGAAATGCCGGGTGCGTGCCACGGCCCCGAAATAGCGCAACTGCTTCAGCGTGATCATGTCGATAAGCTATCCTTATCGAGGTGTGCAGGCAATACGATTAGACCTGATCGAAAGAAGCTCCCATGGTGCCGCCATCCCGACGCCGAGGCGAACGCGAAAACGCGGGCCGCCGGCGCGAGACGAGCCGAAAGACCACAGCCCCACCCCCCGGGAGCGAGAGACATGGACGCGAAGACGGACGACAAGGGCGCGGGCAAGTGCCCGTTTTCGGGCGGCAGCCGCGGCCACCGGAACCGTGACTGGTGGCCGGAGGCGCTCGACATCGGCGTGCTCCACAACAATTCGAAGAAGTCGGACCCGATGGGCGACGGCTTCGACTACGCCGAGGCCTTCAAGAGCCTCGACCTCGCCGCCGTGAAGGCGGATCTCGCCACCCTGATGACGAGCTCGCAGGAGTGGTGGCCGGCCGACTGGGGCAACTACGCCGGCCTGATGATCCGCATGGCCTGGCACTCGGCCGGCACCTATCGGATCACCGACGGGCGCGGCGGCGCCGGCGCCGGCCAGCAGCGCTTCGCGCCGCTGAACTCGTGGCCGGACAACGCCAATCTCGACAAGGCGCGGCGCCTGCTGTGGCCGATCAAGCAGAAGTACGGCCAGAAGATCTCGTGGGCCGACCTGATGGTGCTGGCCGGCAACGTGGCGCTCGAGACGTCGGGGTTCAAGACGTTCGGCTTTGCCGGCGGCCGCAAGGACGTGTGGGAGCCGGAGGAGCTGTACTGGGGCCCGGAGGGCTCGTGGCTCGGTGACTCGCGCTACTCCGGCGAGCGCCAGCTCGAGGAGCCGCTCGCCGCCGTGCAGATGGGCCTCATCTACGTCAACCCGGAAGGCCCGAACGGCAAGCCCGACCCGGTCGCCGCCGCCAAAGACATCCGCGAGACCTTCTACCGGATGGCGATGAACGACGAGGAGACGGTGGCGCTGATCGCCGGCGGCCACACGCTCGGCAAGACCCACGGCGCCGGCGACCCGTCGCTGCTCGGCGCCGATCCCGAAGGCGCCGCGATCGAGGATCAGGGCCTCGGCTGGAAGAGCGGCTACGGCACCGGCTTCGGCGCCGACGCCATCACGGGCGGCCCCGAGGTGATCTGGACCCAGACGCCGACGACGTGGAGCAACCACTTCTTCGAGAACCTGTTCGGTCACGAATGGGAGCTCGAGAAGAGCCCGGCCGGCGCCTATCAGTGGCGCGCCAAGAACGCCGAGCCGTCGATCCCGGATCCGTTCGATCCGAGCAAGAAGCGTGTCCCGACCATGCTGACGACGGATCTCTCGCTGCGCTTCGATCCGATCTACGAGAAGATCTCGCGCCGCTTCCTGGAGAACCCGAAAGAGTTCGACGACGCCTTCGCGCGTGCCTGGTTCAAGCTCACCCATCGCGACATGGGTCCGCGGGTGCGCTATCTCGGCCCGGAAGTGCCGAGCGAGGTGCTGATCTGGCAGGATCCGGTCCCGCCGGTCGACCACGAGCTGGTCAGTCATCAGGACATCGCCGATCTGAAGGCGAAGATCCTGGCGTCCGGCCTCTCGGTGTCGCAGATCGTGTCGACCGCCTGGGCGTCGGCCTCGACGTTCCGCGGCTCAGACAAGCGCGGCGGCGCCAACGGCGCGCGCATCCGGCTCGCCCCCCAGAAGGACTGGGAGGTCAACCACCCGGACGAGCTCGCCAAGGTGCTGTCGACCCTCGAAGGCATCCAGGCGGGTTTCAACAACGGCCGGACGGACGGCAAGAAGGTCTCGCTCGCCGACCTGATCGTGCTCGGCGGCTGCGCCGCCGTCGAGAAGGCCGCCAAGGACGCGGGTGTGACCGTGACGGTGCCGTTCACGCCGGGCCGCACCGACGCGACGGCCGAGCAGACCGACGTCGAGTCGTTCAAGGTGCTGGAGCCGCGCGCCGACGGCTTCCGCAACTACATCGCCAAGCGCACGCAGTTCATGGCGCCGGAGGAGGCGCTGGTCGATCGGGCCCAGCTCCTCACCCTCACCGGGCCGGAGATGACCGTGCTGATCGGCGGCCTGCGGGTGCTCGGCGCCAACCATGTGCACACGACCCACGGCGTGCTCACCGATCGGCCGGAGCAGCTCACGACCGACTTCTTCGTCAACCTGCTGGACATGCGGTATCGCTGGGAGCAGTCGGCGACCGAGGGCGTGTTCGAGGGCCGCGACCGCAAGACCGGCGAGGCCCGGTGGACCGCGACGCGCGTCGACCTGATCTTCGGGGCGCATTCGCAGCTGCGGGCCTTCGCCGAGGTCTATGCCTGCGGCGACGCGCAGCAGAAGTTCGTGGCCGACTTCGTCGCCGCCTGGACCAAGGTGATGAACGCCGACCGCTTCGACATCGTCGGCGCCGGCACCCACAAGGCGGCGTGACGCCGCCCATGCGACACGACGGCGCCGACCCGATCTGATCAGATCGTGCCGGCGCCGAAAATCACCCCCGCCATCACCCCCGAACCCCCGCGTTCCGAACCCCCGCGGAGCGACCACGGAAGCGGCCGGAGCATTTGGGCTCCGGCCGTTTTCGTTCGTGCGGTCACGCGACGGGACGCCGACCTTCCGAACCGACTCGTCGGCAATTGACCGCGCGGAATTCTACAAAGTTCGATACGAATATTTATCGTCCATCAACGCGGACCGCGGACCCTGGGCCGGGGTGCCGTGTCGTGCCGACCGGTGCCCGTCCCCACCGACGCCCGGCCGTGCAGACGGCCCGACCAGCCCCGGCCCGAGAGGACGATCCTTTCATGTGTGACGACCCCCGCTGCACCCACGCCATGCCCTTCACCGCGCCGACCCGCCCTGCGCTGTCGCGCCGCGCCCTGCTCGGCGCCGGTGCTGCCACCGCGCTGGCGAGCGGCTTCGCCGCCACCGGCGTCGGACCCGCCTTCGCCCAGCCGGCCGCGACGCGGCCGAACGCCATCGGCCCGGACGCGGCGCTGAAGCGGCTCGTCGACGGCAATGCGCGCTACGTCGGCAACGCGATGGAGAACCGCGATTTCTCGGCCGGCCGCGTGGCGCGCGCGAGCGCCCAGTACCCGATCGCCGGGCTGGTGAGCTGCGCCGATTCGCGCGTCGCCCCCGAATACGCGTTCGATCAGGGACCGGGCGAATTGTTCGTCGTGCGGGTCGCCGGCAACTTCCTCGACGACCACGGCCTCGCCAGCCTGGAATACGGCGTCGCCGTGCTCGGCCTGCCGCTGATCATGGTGCTGGGCCACTCCGGCTGCGGCGCCGTCGACGCGACCATGAAGGTCATCAAGGACAAGACGGTGCTGCCCGGCCACCTGCCGCTGCTGATCGAGGCGATCCGGCCGGCGATCGAGACCGCCGAGAAGACCAAGGCCGCCAACCCGCTCGACGCGGCGATCGCCGAGAACGTCCGCTACAACGTGCGCCGTCTCGTCGACGCGAAGCCGATCGTCGCCGAGGCGGTGACGAAGGGCACGGTCAAGGTCGTCGGCGCCGTCTACGACATCGCCACCGGCAAGGTGGCGATGGTGTGAGCGCAGGCGACGTGCGGTCGCGCTGCGCCCGCGCTACGCCCGCGCTCCGGACGACGGAACGTGACGACGACGACGTGATCACGTCGCGCCTCACACCACCGGCACGGGCTCCGGCGTGGTGTCGAACTGCAGCCGGGCGAGGCGGGCGTAGAGGCCGCCCTGGGCGACCAGGCTGTCGTGCGTGCCCTGCTCGACGATGCGGCCCTGGTCCATCACGAGGATGCGGTCGCAGGACAGCACCGTCGCGAGGCGATGTGCGATCACCAGCGTGGTGCGGCCCTCCATCAGGCGGGAGAGCGCGGCCTTCACCAGGGTTTCGTTCTCGGCGTCGAGCGAGGACGTCGCCTCGTCGAGCAGCAGGAGCGGCGCCTCGCGCAGGATGGCGCGGGCGATGGCGAGGCGCTGGCGCTCGCCGCCCGAGAGCAGCACGCCGCGCTCGCCGATCTGCGTCTGCATGCCCTGCGGCAGCCGGGCGATGAACTCCGAGGCGGCGGCCAGCTCGGCCGCGCGGGCGACGTCGGCGTCGGACGCGCCGGGCCGGCCGAACCGGATGTTCTCGGCGATCGAGGCGGCGAACACGGCGGCGTCCTGCGGCACCAGCGCGATGCGCGAGCGGATGTCGCGCGGATCGGCGTCGGCGAGCCGCACGCCGTCGATCGTCACGGCGCCGGCCTGCGGGTCGTAGAAGCGCAGCAGCAGGTGGAACACGGTGCTCTTGCCGGCGCCCGACGGGCCGACGATCGCCACCTTCTCGCCGGGCCGCACCCGGAACGCCACGTCGTCGAGCGCGGTCGCGTCCTTGCGGGTCGGATAGGAGAACCGCACCTGCTCGAACGCGACGTCGCCGCGCGCCGGGGTCGGCAGCGGCACCGGATGTGCCGGGCGCTTGATCTCGGGCTCGATCGCGAGGAGCTCGTTGAGCCGCTCGGCCGCGCCGGCCGCCTGCGAGATCTCGCCCCACACCTGCGACAGCTCGCCGAGCGCGCCGGCCGCGAACACGGCGTAGATGACGAACTGGCTCAGCCGGCCGGCCGTGATGCGCTCCTCGTAGACGTCCTGGGCGCCGACCCACAGGATCACGACGACGCAGGCGAACACCAGGAAGATCGCGATGCCGGTGAGCCAGGCGCGCGCCATCGTGGAAGCGAAGGCGGCGTCGCAGGCGCGCGTCACCGCGCCGGCGAAGCGGGTCGTCGCCATCCGCTCGTTGGTGAAGGCCTGCAGGGTGCGGATCGCGCCGATCAGCTCGGCCGCGTAGCTCGACGCCTCGGCCAGCGTGTCCTGCGCCTCGCGCGAGCGGCGCCGCACCACCCGCCCGAAGGCGACCAGCGGCAGCACGATGATCGGGATCACGATCAGCACGAACAGCGACAGGCGCGGGCTCGTCACCACCATCATCAGGGTGGAGCCCATGAACAGCATCAGGTTGCGCAGCGTGATCGACACCGAGGCGCCGACCGCCGACTTGAGCTGGGTGGTGTCGGCGGAGAGGCGCGACACCAGCTCGCCGCTCTTCGAGGAATCGAAGAACGAGGCGGAGAGCCCGGTGAGATGGTCGAACACGCGGGTGCGCAGATCGGCGACGATGCGCTCGCCCAGCGTGGTGACGAGGTAGTAGCGCAGCGCGCTCGCCCCGGCGAGCACGGCGGCGAGCAGGATCAGCACCGAGAAGTACTGGTGGATCAGCCCGGCGTATTGCTCGGTGAAGCCGAAATCGATCATCCGGCGCACCGCCACGGGCAGCACCAGCGTCGCCAGCGAGGCGACCACCAGGGCGACCAGGGCGGCGAGCGCGCGGCCCTTGTAGCGCATCACATAGGGCACCACCGCGAGCAGCGGCTTGATGTTGCGCCGGTTGTCCTCCGGCTTCTGGCCGACCCGGGACGCGCTCGATCCGAGCCCGCGTCCGCCGCTGTCAAGATTCATGGGGCATCCCGCTCGACGTCGACACGACTGGAAAATCGATGAAACAGCAACTCGTCACGCGATCCAGCACCGGGCGGCGCCGTGGCTCGCGCGGCCGGACAATGACTCGCGCCGGCACCCCTGACAATGCGCGCAAAAGCCCGGATGCCGCCTTTTTGCGCTACCGTGGTTCGTGTCGGCACCCGGTCGGGCGGGGGCCGGCGCGCGGCCGGGGCAGGGCGGGGTGCCCCCGGCTTGTCTCGCCGGGGCCGCTGAGCTATAGACCCGGCAACTTCCGACAGATCGAGAATTTGGGATCGAGCGATGAAGGCCGACATTCACCCCGCGTATCATACCGTCAAGGTCGTCATGACCGACGGCACCGAGTTCGAGACCCGCACCACCTGGGGCAAGTCCGGCGACACGCTGCGGCTCGACATCGACCCGAAGTCCCACCCGGCGTGGACGGGCGGCTCGCAGCAGCTCCTCGACCGCGGCGGCCGCGTGTCGCGCTTCCAGAAGAAGTTCTCGGGCCTCGGCCTGAAGTGAGCCGGACGGCCGCGCGCCGTCCCGTCTCCTCGCCGCAGCATCGACAGGATCAGGCCGGGCCACCGCCCGGCCTTTCGGCGTTTTTTTCTCTTCGGCCGTTCGGAAAGCACTGCGCGCTCCCTCTCCCCGGTGGGGAGAGGGTTGGGGTGAGGGGGAAGCGGCGCTGATGAGTTGGGCCGTGAGGGGCGCACCCCCTCACCCGACGCGCTACGCGCGTCGACCTCTCCCCGCCGGGGAGAGGTGAAAGAGCCGGCGGCGCGGCCTAGTCGCCGTCGCGCTCGAAGGCGGCCTTCAGGAGGCCGAGCTGGCGCTCGAGCGGGTTGGCGACCGGCGGTGCCTCGGGCACCGGGGCGTGGATCGTCGCGTCGAGCCGGCGCACCTGGTCCTGCAGCTTGAGCGAGCGGTCGATCAGCGCGACCAGCGTCTCGGGCAGGAGCTTGAGGGTCTCCGGATCGGCCGGGTCGCCGATGCCGAGCTTCACCTTGGTCTTCTCGCGATTGGCCTGATCGAGGGACATCTCGCCCTCGTTGACGGCGCGGTGCAGCAGGAGCCACGAGGCGAGCTGCATCAGCCGGGTGGTCAGCCGCATGCTCTCGGTCGCGTAGGACAGCGCGGCGGTGCGCTCGAGCTGCTTCGACTCGCTGCGGCCGGGACCGTCCAGATAGGCGGCCGTCTCCTCGACCAGCTTCATGCCGTCGCTGAACAGCACCACGAAGGCCTGGGAGGATGCGAGCCGTGCGCCGAAGGACACCGGGCTCGCCATGATGGGCGATTGGTCGGACATGGGCACCCCTGTTGGCCCGAACTATGGCGAGGGGTGCGGGCGGAGTCCAGCCATCGCCGCGGCGCGAAATCGCAAGATTTCGCGACATAGTTTCCGCCAATTCGTCGCAACCGGGGCGGTGCGGTCGACACCACGATCGCGCAAGCCCCGCCACGGCCGTCGAAAAAAGGGGCCGCCACGAAGGCGGCCCGAAGTGTCAACAGGGAGGCGTCAAACAGAGTGGACAGGAGCCACTCGATGTCCACGAGGTGGACCTCAACAGTAATATTCGAGAAAGCTTAACGACCTCTTACCGGCCGGGTCGATCGGCGCGGGTCGGCCCTGCGGCCGGCGAGGAACGACCAGCGAGTAGCGAGTAGCGAGTAGCGAGTAGCGAGTAGCGAGTAGCGAGTAGCGAGTAGCGAGTAGCGAGTAGCGAGTAGCGAGTAGCGAGATCCCCCGCCCACGCTTCCTATTCGCTACTCGCCATTCGCTATTCGCCCGCGCGCAGCGCGCGCGTCACCGCTTGAAGAACAGGTCGGCGGCCGAGCGCGACGCTTGCTTGGAGGCGCGGGCCGCTTCCAGCCTTGCGATCTCGTCGCGCAGGAGGCCGATGCGCTCGTCGATCTCGGCGACCGACAAGAGCGCGAGGTCCTGGCCGATGTCGTGGGTGATCTTGCGCTTGGGCCGGTCGTCCTCGTCCGCGATCGCCATCCTGGTCCTCCGTCATTCCAGCCGCATTGCGCCGGCCGGTCCGGTGCGCGCGCCCGGCATGCGGGGCCGCGAAAACCGGATCCCTCTCGTCGGGATCATGCTCTAGTGTGCCGGCGGCCGATCCGCCGCCGTGGCGGGGCCGTCGCTGCTGCCGCGGCGACCATGCTCCTGCGACTCTCGGCCTGCAAGCGTCGCCGTCTCCCGGTGGCGCCCCGGACAATCTCGCTGACGGACCACGTGCTCCCATGACCGACCTGCCCGTTCGCATGACCGCCATCGGCATCTCGAGCCCCGGTGGCCCCGAGGTGCTCCGCCCCGAGGAGCGCCCCGTCCCGACGCCCGGCTCCGGCGAAATCCTCGTGAAGGTCGCCGCGGCCGGCGTGAACCGGCCCGACGTCGTCCAGCGCAAGGGCTTCTACCCGCCGCCGCCCGGCGCCTCCGACATTCCGGGGCTCGAGATCTGCGGCACCGTGGTGGCGCGCGGGCCCGACGCGACGAGCTTCGCGCTCGGCGACCGGGTGATGGCGCTGGTCTCGGGCGGCGGCTACGCCGAGTACTGCGTCGCCCACGAGAGCCACGCGCTCGCCGTCCCGCAGAACCTCTCGGACGCCGAGGCGGCCGCCATCCCGGAGACGCTGTTCACGGTCTGGCACAACGTGTTCGAGCGCGGCGGCCTGACCGCCGGCGAGACGTTGCTGGTGCACGGCGGCTCCTCCGGCATCGGCACCATGGCGATCCAGCTCGCCAAGGCCTTCGGCGCCAGGGTGATCGTCACGGCCGGCTCGGACGACAAGTGCGCCGCCTGCGTCAAGCTCGGCGCCGACGCCGCCGTGAACTACCGCACCCAGGACTTCGTCGCCGAGACCAAGGCGGCGACCGGCGGCAAGGGCGTCGAGGTGATTCTCGACATGGTCGGCGGCGACTACATCGACCGGAACTACGAGGCGGCCGCGGTCGACGGGCGGATCGTCCAGATCGCCTTCCAGGGGCCGTCCAAGGCGACCGTCGATTTCCGCCGCATCATGCTCAAGCGGCTGCACCACACCGGCTCGACGCTGCGCGCGCGCTCCGTCGCCGACAAGGCGGCGATCGTGGCGGCGGCCGGCAAGGCCGTGCTGCCGCTCCTCGCCGCTGGACGGGTGCGGCCCGTGATGGACACGAGCGTCCCGCTCGCCGAGGCGCCCGCCGCCCACGCCCGGATGGAATCGAGCGCCCATATCGGCAAGATCGTGCTGCTGGTCTGACGAAATCCCGCTCGTTCCCGCGACGGCGGGACCCCAGGGGCGCCACGCCGTATGGCTCTGGATGTCCGCTTGCGCGGGCATGAGTGGAGTTCGGGGCAGGCGATCGTGCTTCTGGTCTAGGCGCCGGGTGGCCGCGACGCAGGACCGCGGCGTGCGCGCCGGCGCGCTGCGGCGCGGCGCAATTACCGGTGGCGTTCCGGTCCCGGGAGTGGAATCCTTGCCCTCCCGGGCCGGCGCGGCTAGTGGAGGTCGGGGCCGCGCACCGGACCCGGACGGCATCACGGTGGGGCGCACCGTGGGGCCGGGCGGGCGTTTCGGTGCGGGCAGGCTCGACAGTGACGTCGACCGTGACGTCGAAACAACGATGCACGCGTGACGCTGCGGCCGGCCCTCGGACGGCGCGGCGCGCGACCACCGGGAGATCCACGTTTTGCGGACCTTGCGCGCGGCCTTTGCGGCGCTGGTGCTGGCGGGTTTCGCCCTCCTCGGCGCCGTTCCGGCCGCGCAGGCGGTCCAGGCCGTCAGCGTGCGGCCCGACATTCCGGCCATCGATCTCACCGAAGCGGTCGAGATGCAGCAGACCGACGGCGACCGCGTGCAGGTGTCGACCGCGCCGGGGCCGGACGGCATCGTCCGCCGCATCGAGGTGCGCTCGCGCGAGGGCGGCAGCAACTGGGCCGTGCTGGCGCTCGCCAACACCAGCGACGAGCAATTCGACCGGCTGATCGTCGTGCCGCATTATCAGATGGTCGGCTCCGGCCTCTTGTGGCCCGACCTCGGCCTGTCGCGCGTCGCCACCATCACGCCGAGCGTCGGCGATCGCCCGGACCGCCAGGACAGCGCCACGGCCGACATCTTCCGCGTCACGCTCGATCCCGGCGCCGTCGTCACCTATGTGCTGGAGTTGCGCACCAACCGCCTGCCGCAGGTCTATCTGTGGGAGCCGGAGGCCTACAAGGACAAGGTCAACTCCTTCACGCTCTACCACGGCATGGTGATCGGCATCGCCGGCCTGCTGGCGCTGTTCCTCACCATCCTGTTCGTCGTCAAGGGCAGCGTGATGTTCCCGGCCGCCGCGGCGCTGGCGTGGGCCGTGCTGGTCTATATCGGCGTCGACTTCGGCTTCTGGGGCAAGGTCTTCGACATGTCGGCCGGGGCCGAGCGCATCTGGCGCGCCTGCGGCGAGGCGATCCTGGCCGCCACCCTGGTCGTCTTCCTGTTCGCCTATCTCAACCTGTCGCGCTGGCACGTGCGCTACGCCCATGTGACGATCGGCTGGCTCGTCGTGCTGGCGGCGTTGATCGCCGTCGCGTTGTGGGATCCGGCGATCGCCTCGGGCATCGCGCGCCTGTCGCTGCTGCTCGCCGCGACGCTCGGCCTCGGCCTGGTGCTCTATCTCTCGACCCACGGCTTCGACCGCGCCGTGCTGCTGATCCCGACCTGGGTCCTCCTGGTCGTCTGGGTGGTCGCCGCCGGCATGACCGTCACGGGCGCCGTGACCAACGACATCGTCGGCCCGGCGCTGCTCGGCGGCCTGGTGCTGATCGTCATGCTGATCGGCTTCACGGTGATGCAGCACGCTTTTGCAGGCGGCGTGACCCAGGGCATTGTTTCCGACATCGAGCGCCGCGCCTTGGCGCTGACCGGCGCCGGCGACCTGATCTGGGACTGGGACGTCGCCGCCGACAAGGTGTTCACCAGCCCCGAGACCGAGCTGGCGCTCGGCCTCAAGCGCGGCACCCTCGACGCCCCCGCGGCGCAATGGCTCGAGGTGCTCCATCCGCTCGACCGCGACCGCTTCCGCGCCGCCCTCGACAGCGCCGTCGAGCAGCGCCGCGGCCGGCTGGTGCAGGACTTCCGCCTGCGCACCACCGACGGGCATTATCTGTGGTTCTCGCTGCGCGCCCGGCCCGTGGTCGGCTCCGACGGCGAGGTGGTGCGGCTGGTCGGCACGCTGACCGACGTCACCGAGTTCAAGACCGCCGAGGAGCGGCTCCTGCACGATGCCGTGCACGACAACCTCACCGGCCTGCCCAACCGCCAGCTCTTCCTCGACCGTCTGCAGAGCGTGTTCGCCTTCGCCAAGGCGGACCCGGCGATCAAGCCGACCGTCGTGGTGGTCGACCTCGACCGCTTCAAGCAGGTCAACGACTCGCTCGGCATGGCAGTCGGCGACTCGATCCTGCTGACGCTGGCGCGCCGCCTCGGCCGGCTGCTGAAGCCGCAGGACACGCTGGCCCGCCTCGCCGGCGACCAGTTCGGCCTGATCCTGCTGTCCGAGAAGGATTCGAGCCGCGCCATCGCCTTCGCCGAGGCGATGCGCAAGACCATCAACGCGCCGATCACCTTCAACGACCGCGAGATCATCCTGACCGCGTCGCTCGGCGTCGCGCTGCACGACGCCCAGGCGCCGCGCCCCGACGAGGTGCTGAAGGACGCCGAGCTGGCGATGTATCACGCCAAGAAGATCGGCGGCGATCGCGTCGAGATCTTCAAGCCGGCGATGCGGTCCCGCAAGACCGACCGGCTGACGCTCGAATCGGAGCTGCGCCGCGCGCTGGAGCGCGAGGAGATCACGCTCCTCTATCAGCCGATCGTGCGGCTGGAGGATCGCTCCGTCGCCGGCTTCGAGGCGCTGGCGCGCTGGGACCACCCCAAGATGGGGCGGCTGTCGCCGTCCGAGTTCATCTCGATCGCCGAGGAGATCGGCCTGATCGTCGATCTCGGCCTGTTCGCGCTGGAGCGCACCGCCCGTCAGCTCGCCATCTGGCAGCGCGCCGTGCCGACCCGCGTGCCGCTGTTCGCCAGCGTCAACGTGTCGTCGCGCCAGCTCCTGCGCCACGACCTGATCCACGACCTGCGCACCGTGATGGCGCGCTCCGGCCTGATGCGCGGGAGCCTCAAGCTGGAGATGACCGAGAGCCTGGTGATGGAGAATCCCGAGCTCGCCGCGCAGATCCTCACGCGGATCAAGGAGCTCGGCGCCGGGCTCGCGCTCGACGACTTCGGCACCGGCCACTCCTCGCTCGCCTATCTGCAGCGCTTCCCGTTCGACACCATCAAGATCGACAAGTCGTTCGTGCGCACGACCTCGAAGGGCACGCGGCCGGTGCTGCTGCGCTCGATCATCTCGCTCGCCCACGACCTCGGCATGGAGGTGGTGGCCGAGGGCGCCGAGACCGACTCGGACGCCGTCGAGCTCTATCAGCTCGGCTGCGAGTACGTGCAGGGCTACGTGTTCGGCGAGCCGATGCCGGCCGAGGCCGCCCGCGAGCTCCTGGTCGGTGACCGCCTCGCCCTGGCGCGGGGGTGAATTCCCTTTTTTGCTCGGTCGTCCCGGGTCGGCGCGCAAGCGCCGAGCCCGGGACCCATAGCCCCTGTCTGTCGTGAGTCACCTGCGCCGGGGATATGGATCCCGGGCTCGCGAACCTGCGGTTCGCGCCCCGGGATGACGTGAAGCGACGTCGACCGTCTACTTCTGCGCCGCAGCCGCCGCCGCTTCGAGGTTCTCCAAGAGCGCCGGGGCGAGCCTGAGGGCGGCCGCGAGCTTCGCCAGGAACGCCGTCTCGGCCGGGTTGTCGGGATTGATGGCGAGGCGGGCCGCCGCGTAGACCTGGGCGGCGACCGCCGGCGACGTCGCCTGTGCGGCCAGCGCCTCGGGCGGCAGCGGCTTGGCGAACGCGTTGACCAGGAAGGCGGTCGCGTCGGCGTCGAGGCCGGCCCTGGCGAGGCCGCCGACGATGTGGGTGCGCTCCGCCTCGTCGAGCACGCCGTCGGCCGCCGCCGCGGCGATCATGGCGCGCACCAGGAGGAGCGCGGTCGCCTGGTCGGTCGCCGCGTCGTCCGTCTCGCCGAACGGGCTCGCGGCGGGGGCCGGCGTGACGCCGCCGCCGAGATCGACCAGCGGCTTGCCGGCCTTGTAGGCCTCCAGCGCCCGGTAGGCGAGGCCGCCGATCATGGCGAGGCCGCCGAGCTTCGCCGCCGAGGCGGCGACGCCGCGGCCGGCGCCGGTGCCGAGCAGCAGCGCGGCGAGCCCGCCGAGCGCCGCGCCGCCGGCGAGCTGGTTGCCGGCGACCAGCTCGCGCGCCCGCGCGAGGAGATCGCCGGCGCTCGATCCGGTCGCCTGGGTGAGGGCCGCGTCCGCCTTGGCGCCGATGCCGGTGGAGGCCTCGACGTCGCGGGCCGCCTCCTGCACGCCGGTCTTGGCGGCGCCGAGGATCTGCCCGATCACGCTGGCGAAGCTGCCGGTGCCGACCGGTGCGCCGGCGGCGCCGTCGCGCATTCCGGCCTGCAGGTCGGTCGCAGCCTGCCCGAGCACGCTGCCGATTCCGCCGGCGGCGCCGTTCTTGCCGCCCAGAATCGTGTCGAGGATCGTCTTCGAATCCATGAGCTCAATCTCCTGTCGCGAGGTCCGGGCGCAGTGCTCTGTCCGGCGTGGTCCTGGCGCAAAAATCACCGCACGCTCGGCGGCGGCCCCACGGGCGTCGTCCGCCCGCAAGAAGGCGCCGCGCTGAAAACGACCGCGCGGGTGCCGGTAGTATAGGAAGATTTCAGCCGTTCGGCACGCGCCGCGACGCGCGTCCACACCCGGCGCATCTACACGCGCGCGACGCCGGACGCGGCGTGGCGACCGGGGTGGCAGTCGGGCTGGTCGGGAGAACGTCCGGGCCGACGCCTCAGGCGTGGCCGGCCTCGCTCGACAGCATGCCGGGCGGAATGCCGATCTTCTCCAGCGCGCGGTCGTACTTGCGCTCGGTGTCGGGGCCGAAGATCAGCTCCGAATCGGCGGCGCAGTGGAGCCAGCCGTTCGACTGGATCTCGGTCTCGAGCTGGCCCGGCGCCCAGCCGGCGTAGCCGAGCGCCAGCACGGCCGAGAGCGGGCCGTCGCCGCGGGCGATCGCCTTCAAAATGTCCAGCGTGGCGGTCAGGCAGATGCCGTCGTCGATCGGCAGGGTCGAGTTCTCGATGAAGAAGTCGGCCGAGTGGAGGACGAAACCGCGCCCGGTCTCGACCGGGCCGCCGCGCAAGACCTTCACGGCGCCGGCCCGTGGCGGCAGGATGATCAGATCGGAGGCGGGAATGACCTCGAGCTGCACCAGGAGGTCGGCGAACGAGATGTTCGGCGCCGGCTGGTTGACGATGATGCCCATCGCCCCTTCCGACGAATGCGCGCACACATAGATGAGGCTGCGGGCGAAACGCTCGTCGCGCATGCTCGGCATGGCGATCAGCATTTGTCCGTCGAGGTAGCCCCGCTTGGGCTCGTGCTGCTGCGCGATCTTCCGGGCGGCTTTCATCTCGGCGAGATTACTCCGAGGGGCGCGGGTTCGGCAACGCGGCTGGCCGTCGCCCGGGCCGCGACGCGCGCGCACCCCCTCTGCAGGACCTTTGAAATCCGGTCGGGCGTTCCGACCTTACGCGGGACACGAGACCAGGTGATGAACGGAGCGGCGACTCGCGCCATGCAGGCGGTCGGTTCCATGGGCAGATGGCTCGCACTCCTTCCGGCGCTGGGCCTGATGCTGGCTGTCGGGGCGGTGCCCGGACCGGCCGTTGCGGGCGGTGCCTCGGCCTCCGCCTGGGATGGCGACGATCGCGCCGCGGTTCGGCTCGTCGGCGGAACGCCGGGACCGGACCCGGCGTTCCTCGCGGCCGGCGCGGAAATCCGGCTCGCCCCCGGCTGGAAGACCTATTGGCGGTATCCCGGTGACTCGGGCGTGCCGCCGCGCTTCGACTTTTCCGCCTCCACCAACGTGCGGGCCGCCACGGTGCGCTGGCCGGCGCCGAAGCGGTTCGAGGACGGTGGCGGCACGGCGATCGGCTATTCGCAGCGGGTCTTGTTTCCGCTCGCGGTCGAGCGCATCGACCCGGCGAAGCCGGCGACCCTGGTGCTCGCTCTCGATTACGCGATCTGCGAGAGGCTGTGCGTCCCGGCCTCCGGGCGCGCCAGCTTGACGCTGCCGGCCGGCCCCGGGGAGACCGCCGCCGTAACGGCGGCCGCGGCGCCCGTGCCGGTACCGTCGACGGTCGGTGCCGACGGGCCGCTCGCGGTGCGCAGCGTGCGCATCGAGGGGGCGTGGCCGAAGCCGCGCGTCGTCGTCGCCGTCGCGGCGCCGGCCGGCACGACGCCCGACCTGTTCGCCGAAGGCCCGGGCGAGGACTGGGCCCTGCCGCTGCCCGAGCCGATGGGGGAGGGGCCGGACGGCACCCGCCTGTTCGGCTTCGCGGTCGACGGCGTGCCGCCCGGCACCGACCCGAAGGGCGCCACCCTGACCCTGACCGCGACCGCCGGCGACGCCGCCGTCGAGGTGAAGGCGCGGCTCGACTGACACGGCGTCTCGCCGCGGCCCGCCCGGGCCGCGCGTGAAAGGCTTGCGCCGTGTCGCACGGATGTTTCTATTCGCGACGTAACGGTATCGCGGCCCGGCGCGCCGGCCCGCGGCACCGGAATCCCCCTCCGGCCGGCGGTGCGTTCCGCTGCGCCGGGCCGCCCATCGAGGACGAGAGAGACCATGCCCATCACAGTCGGCGACCGCATCCCCGAGGCCAAGTTCCGCGTCATCACGGCGGAGGGACCGGCCTGGGTCTCCACCGACGAGATCTTCAAGGGCAAGACCGTGGTGCTGTTCGCGGTGCCCGGCGCCTTCACGCCGACCTGCTCCAACAACCACCTGCCGGGCTTCCTGCGCCACGCCGACGCCATCAAGGCGAAGGGCGTCGACACCATCGCGGTGACGTCGGTCAACGACGTCTTCGTGATGGAGGCCTGGAAGAAGGCGAGCGGCGCCGAGGGCAAGATCGAGTTCCTGGCCGACGGCAACGGCGACTTCGCCAAGGCGGTCGAGCTGACGATCGACATCTCGGCCGGCGGCCTCGGCGTCCGCTCCAAGCGCTACGCCATGCTGGTCGAGGACGGCGTCGTGAAGAAGCTGACGGTCGAGCAGGAGACCGGCAAGGCCGAGCTGTCGAGCGCCGATGCGCTCCTGGCGGCGATGTAGGACGGCGACAGTCGCGCCCGAGACACGACGTTCCCACGATCCGCAGCCTGCTCTCTCCCCCCTTGTGGGGGAGAGGTGGAGAGGGGGGTGAGCCGCGAACTCAGAGACCGTGGCTCACCCCCCTCCCTGTCCCTCCCCCACAAGGGGGGAGGGAACGCAGGAGGCGCGGCGCTTACCTAGAGAGCAGCCTAGTGATCGCGGCTGCGAGGTTCGAGGACGTCGCTCTACCCCCGCTCCGCCCGCTGGGCGGCGCGCAGCTCGGCGATCGCCTCGCGGGCGAGCGTGTCGGCGCGCTCGTTGAGGTCGTGGCCGGCGTGGCCCTTCACCCAGTGCCAGGCGACGTCGTGACGCCGGATCGCCTCGTCGAGGCGCTGCCACAGGTCGACGTTCTTCACCGGCTTCTTGTCGGCTGTCTTCCAGCCGTTGCGCTTCCAGCCGTGGATCCAGCCGGTGATGCCCTGGCGCAGATACTGGCTGTCGGTGTGGAGGTCGACCGCGCAGGGGCGCTTGAGCGTCTCCAGCGCGACGATCGCGCCCATCAGCTCCATGCGATTGTTGGTGGTCAGCGGCTCGGCACCCTTCAGCTCGCGGGTGCGCCCGTCCCACTCCAGGATCGCCCCGAAGCCGCCCGGCCCGGGGTTGCCCGAGCAGGCGCCGTCGGTGTGGATGATGACGCGCTTGCCTGCCGCGCCCGTGTCGTCGCTCACGCTCGTCGGCCTTGTCCTTGATGGAGCATGTCCTGATCGCAAAACCGGAGGCCACGTTTGCGGGACATGCTCACGCCGCGTCGACGCCGTAGTCGCGGGCGCAGCCCACCGTCTGATGGAAGCGGAGCTTGCGGTAGTATTCCATCGGGTCCTTCGGCTTGACCAACGCGCCGGCCGGCCTGGAAAACCAGTCGTACAGCCGGGTCAGCAGGAAGCGCAGCGCGGCGCCCCGGCACAGCACCGGGAGGGCGGCGCTCTCGTCGCGCGACAGCGGCCGCACCTTGCCGTAGCCGTCGAGCAACGCGCGGCCCTTGGTGACGTTGTAGGCGCCGTCCGGCTCGAAGCACCAAGCGTTGAGGCAGATCGCGACGTCGTAGGCGAGCGTGTCGGTGCAGGCGAAGTAGAAGTCGATCAGGCCCGACACCCTGTCGCCGAGGAAGAACACGTTGTCGGGAAAGAGGTCGGCGTGGATGACGCCGCGCGGCAGGGCGTCCGGCCAGGCGCCTTCGAGGCTCGCGAGCGCCGTCTCGACCGCCTCGGCGAGGCCGGGCGTCACCTCGTCGGCGCGCGCCTCGGCGGCCTCGAACAGCGGCCGCCAGCCGTCGACCGAGAGCGCGTTGCGCCGTTCCATCGGAAAATCGCGACCGGCGAGATGCAGGGCGGCGAGCGCGCCGCCGAGCGCATGGCAATGGGCGACGCCCGGCCGCCGCAGCCACATGCCGTCCAGGAAGGTGACGATCGCGCAAGGCCGCCCGGCGATCCGGCCGAGCGCCTGGCCGGCCCGGTTCTTCACCGGCTGCGGGCAGGTCAGTCCGCGCGCCGCGAGGTGCTCCATCAGGCCGATGAAGAACGGCAGGTCGGCTTCCGCGACCCGCTTCTCGTACAGCGTCAGGATGTAATGGCCGCGCGACGTGTGCAGGAGGAAGTTCGAGTTCTCGACCCCCTCGGCGATCCCCTTGCAGGACAGAAGGGAGCCGAGATCGTAGTCGGCCAGATAGGCCTGCAGCTCGTCGGCCGTGACGTCGGTGTAGACGGCCATCCCACCCCCAAAGAGCATTTGTCCGCGACATGGGCTGCGGCCCGTCGCGGAAAATGCACCCCCTTCGATACCACTCGGCCCGGCGCCGGCACCCGCCCGCCGCTCGCGCGGCGCGCCCTCACTCGGCGGCGGTGCCGGCGGCCTTGTCGAGCTCCCGGAGCTGCCGCGGCAGCGGGAAGAACATGCTTTCGGTGGCGCCCGACACGGTCTCGACCGCGACGTCGAAGCGCGCCGCGAAGGCGTCGATGATCTCCTCGACCACCACCTCGGGGGCCGAGGCGCCGGCCGTGAGGCCGAGCGTCCTGATGCCGCCGAGCTGCGACCAGTCGATGTCGGCGGCGCGGTCGACGAGCTGTGCATGCGGGCAGCCGTTGCGCAGGGCGACCTCCTGCAGGCGCTTGGAGTTCGAGGAGTTCGGCGAGCCCACCACGATCAGGGCATCGACGCGCGGCGCCACCGTCTTCACGGCCTCCTGCCGGTTGGTGGTGGCGTAGCAGATGTCTTCCTTGTGGGGCGCCGTGATCTGCGGGAAGCGCCGCTGCAGGGCCGCGATGATGCCGGTGCAGTCGTCGATCGACAGCGTCGTCTGCGTCACATAGGCGAGCTTCGCCGGGTCGCGCGGCGTGAAGGTCTCGACGTCCGCCACCGTCTCGATCAGCGTGATGGCGCCGGGCGGAAGCTGCCCCATGGTGCCCTCCACCTCGGGGTGGCCGGCATGCCCGATCAGCACGATCTCGAGGCCGCGCTTGTGGTGCACCTCGGCCTCGCGATGGACCTTGGAGACCAGCGGGCAGGTGGCGTCGAGGGCGAAGAAGTTCCGCTCGGCGGCGCTCTGCGGCACCGACTTCGGCACGCCATGGGCCGAGAACACCACGGGCGCCGTGGTGTCGGGGATCTCGTCGAGCTCCTCGACGAAGATTGCGCCCTTCTTCTTCAGGCTCTCGACCACGTAGCGGTTGTGGACGATCTCGTGGCGCACATAGACGGGTGGCCCGTACAGCGCCAGCGCGCGCTCGACCGTGTCGACGGCCCGCACCACGCCGGCGCAGAACCCGCGCGGCGAGCACAGCAGAATCTGCAGCGGCGGCTTGGTCTGCACGGCGGCATCGACGCCCGAAACGGCGTCCGTGGCGTCGGGGGCGGGCGGCATGGCTGGTCCGTGGCTCGTCATGTCGTCTCCTGATCCGTCGGTTTGGCCTCCCCCCGGAGCCCTGTCAAGGCAGGGGTCCGGGCGGGTTGCGCCGGGGCCGGCGTCTCGACTATATAGGTTCTGAATTCCGTCATTTCCTGAAATGACACAGGCTTCGCCTCCGAGGGGCGGGCGAGGCACAGAGGAGCTTTGACCCATGTCCACCCAGCCGCTCATGCCCAAGGCCACCGCCGTCTGGTTGGTCGAGAACACGGCTCTCTCGTTCGATCAGATCGCCGATTTCTGCAAGCTGCACCCGCTCGAGGTGAAGGCGATCGCCGACGGCGACGCCGCCCAGGGCATCAAGGGCCTCGACCCGATCGTCACCGGCCAGCTCAGCCGGGAGGAGATCGCCCGGGCCGAGAAGGATACCTCCATCCGGTTGCGGCTCGCCGAGTCGAAGGTGCGGGTGCCGGAGACCAAGCGCAAGCGCGGGCCCCGCTACACCCCGGTGTCGCGCCGCCAGGACCGCCCCAACGCGATCCTCTGGCTGGTGCGCAACCATCCCGAGCTGAAGGACAGCGCCGTGATGCGCCTGGTCGGCACCACCAAGGCGACCATCAAGGCGATCCGCGACCGGACCCATTGGAACTCGGCCAGCCTGACGCCGCTCGACCCGGTGACGCTCGGCCTGTGCTCGCAGATCGACCTCGACATGGAGGTCGCCCGCGCCGCCAAGGAGCGGCCGCCGACCGACACCGAGCAGGGCGTCACCCTGCTGCCCGCCGAGGTGACCACCGGGCCGGGCGCCGAGGAGGCCGACGAGGAGGAGACCCGGCGTCCGAGCGAGGAGCTCGACGTCGAGGCGGTGTTCGCCAAGCTCAAGCAGATCGGTGGCGGCAAGGCCGACGACGACGAGGATTGACCGACCCCGTGGGCGCCGGCTGCGGTCGTCGCCCGGTGGCGTGAGCGATGCCGGCGCTTGACGGCTGGACTTGCCCCCTGGACCTGCCCCTCGGTCTGGACTTGCTCCTCATGGTGACTTGCCCCTCACGGTGGTGAGGAGCGGCCGAAAGGCCGCGTCTCGCACCATGCGGCCCCTCGGGACGAGGTCGGAGCGAGCTGGCGACACTCCGACGTGAAACCACTCCGACGCGAAACGCGCGTCGCCGGTCGGTGAAAACGTTTCGGCCGACCGTCATGGTGTCTCGGGGGCCGCTCCTTGGCGTCCCCTTAATCGACAAGGAGGCCGAAACGACCGTCGCGGCGCCCGGTGCGGGACGCGATGCGATCAGGGCGGGGATCAGGGCCGCGACCAGGGCGGGGGATCAGGCTCGCGAGGTCAGGGGCGGCCGTCGGGGCTCGCCGCCTGCTTCTCGGTGCGGCCCTGGGTCAAGGCCCAGTGCACGGCTTGGGTGCGCGACGGCAGGCCGAGCCGGGCCAGGATGCCCGACACGTGGATCTTCACCGTGTTGGGGGATAGCCCGAGCTGGCGGGCGATCTCGACATTGGTGAGCCCGTTGGTCATCAGGGACAGCACCTGCCACTGGCGCTTGCTGAGGATCGGCTGGCGCTCGTCGCCGCTGTCGCCGCCGTGCAGGCGGTGGGCGAGGCCGCGGGCGGCCGGGCGCGGCGCCACCGCGCTCAGCACCGCCGCTTCGAGCCCGCCCGCGACGGCCGCGACCACGTCCGGCCGCTCGGTCCCGACATCCGCTGCTCCCGCGGCGTTCGGAGCCACGGCCGGGCCGCCGGCCCGCTGGGCCTCGGCCAGGGTGGCCGCCACCGCGGTGACGTCCACGTGCAGCAGGACGGCGCGGCTGCCGTCGGACACATAGGGCAGCCCGAGCAGCATGAGCGACGTGTTCTGGACCGGGGAGCGGCGTTGATAGACGATCGAGACGATATCGGTCTGGCCGGCGAGAAGCTGGGAGATGCCGGTGATCAGCCGAGGCGACAGGGGGTCCGCGAAAGCACAGAAGCGCAGATAGTTCTCGCCGATGCCGTAATTCGGTGGCGACCGATCCTCGAAGGGCAGCACCTGACCGCCGGCATCCACGAAGGATTTCCATTGCGGGTTGACCGCGAGAATGAACCCGAACCGATCCAGCAGCGCGGCGTAGACGGTCAGGTCGCGGAACAGTGCGTCGGAGGTGGTCACTCGCAATCCCCTACTGCGACTCGGGCTCGGCGATCCGTCGGGCCGGGAGACGACCCATGTCCGGGCCAATCCTCCGACCGCCGGGACAAGAAGTGTCACGTATTCGTGACACGCCCGGCGAGCGGAGCGTACTAGCCTCAAGTCTAATTCTCAATCGAACCCGTATTAGCCCGTCTGACTGTGCATTTTCGGACCTCGCCGACCGAGAACTTATTCCCTATAAACTTTAGGATGAGGGCGATATCGTTTCGATCTGCATGGGTGTACTTGTTTCGAAGCTACACAATCGCAATCCGCCACTCGAATCAATCCCGATCACCCACTAGAAAATCTGATTCAACCCCTCGTCTTCTCGAATTAGGAAACTATCTGTCACCTTTCTCTCCCAATCCTTGCCTGTGTCGCCGAGGAATGAGGTTTCAGGTCGTGAGCCCACGCGGGCTCACGTGATTGTGATCAGCTCGCCTCGAACGCGATGCGGGCGTTCTGCGATCGGTGCAATCGATCGCGCGCCGATCGGCGGGCCCGGTTCACGGTTCATCGCTGTTCGGCGGCCGTGACCTGGCCGCGGGCGACGCGGACGAATTGGCCGCGGACCGGCGCAGTTGCTAGCGTGCGCCGAATCATCGGCAGCACCGAATCATCGGCAGCCGAGCACAGCCATGGCGGAGCACGACTTGTCCCGATCCGGTCCGCCTTCGCCCCACGAGACGGGCGCCGGGCCGTCGGCTGCGCGGGAAAGCCGGGCGGCACGCCTGCGGCGCGGCGGTGAACGCGGCCTGCGCAGCGCCATGCATGTGTGGTGGCGGCTCAGCCGCGGCATGACCCTCGGCGTGCGGGCCATGGTGATCGACGGCGACGGCCGGGTGCTGCTGGTGAAGCACTCCTATGTCTCGGGCTGGTACCTGCCGGGCGGCGGCGTCGAGCCGGGCGAGACCCTGCACGAGGCGCTGGAGCGCGAGCTGCTCGAAGAGGGAAACGTCCGGCTGAACGGCGCCCCGGTCCTGCACGGCCTCTATCTCAACGCGCACGTGTCGCGGCGTGATCACGTCGCGCTCTACGTGGTGCGGGCGTTCGAGCAGCCGTCGGCGCCGATCCCGAACCGCGAGATCGTCGCCACCGGATTCTTCGCGCTCGACGCCCTGCCGGACGAGACGACGCGCGGCACCCGCGCCCGCATCGCCGAGGTTTTTCACGGCACTCCGGCGACCGGTCGCTGGTAGGGCGCGCCCTCCTGGATCCTCATCTCGCGAAGCGGCCGCGGTCGTGCGGGGCCGAGAAGTCGAGTTCCGGGCCGAGCGGCACGATGCCGGTCGGGTTGATGGTCGGGTGGCTGCCATAGTAGTGGCGCTTGATGTGATCGAGCGACACGGTCGCGGCGACGCCCGGCACCTGATAGAGGTCGCGCAGATAGTTCGACAGGGCCGGATAGTCGGCGATCCGCCGCAGGTTGCACTTGAAGTGACCGACATATACGGCGTCGAAGCGGATCAGCGTCGTGAACAGCCGCCAGTCCGCCTCGGTGAGCCGGTCGCCGACCAGATAACGTTGCACCGACAGCCGGACCTCGATCGCGTCGAGCGCCGCGAACAGCGCCCGGAACGCCTCCTCGTAGGCGTCTTGGGTCGTCGCGAAGCCGGCCCGGTACACGCCGTTGTTGATGTCGGCGTAGACGAAGGCGTTGATGCGGTCGATCTCGTCGAGCAGGTCGGCCGGCGCGTAGTCGTCCGTCACGTCCGTGAAGGCGTCGAAGGCGCGGTTCAGCATCCGCGTGATCTCGGCCGACTCGTTGTTGACGATGGTGGCCCGAACCGTGTCCCACAGCACAGGGACGGTCACGCGGCCGGAGTAGTGCGGCTTCGCCGCGACGTAGACGTCGGCGAGCGTGCGGGCGCCGAGGATCGGGTCGCCGGTCGATCCTTGCGCCGTGTCGAAGGTCCAGCCGGAGCGGCCCATCAGGGGCGACACGATCGACACCGCGACGACGTCGTCGAGCTTTTTCAGCGCCCGCATGATCAGGGTGCGGTGCGTCCACGGGCAGGCGAGCGACACGTAGAGCCGGTAGCGCCCGGGCGCGGCCGGGAAGCCGCCGTCGCCGCTCGGGCCGGCGGCGCCGTCGGCCGTCACCCAATGGCGGAACTGCGACTCGGTGCGGACGAAGCGTCCGCCCGTCTCCTTGGTGTCGTACCACTGGTCGTGCCAGATGCCGTCGACGAGCAGACCCATGCGTTTCTCCGCCTTCGCCTTCCCGGCCGCGCACGCTTCTCGGGCCGCCCGATGCCTGCTATCTAGGCGTCACGGCCGCGCCCGGCATCCCCTCCCGAGCCCGTTCCCAGTCGCATGACGGATCTGTCGCTCACCATCCTTCCCGAGACACCGGCCGACACGGCCGCGGTCGAGCGGCTGCACGAGCGCACCTTCGGCCCCGGGGCCTACGCCCGCACCGCCTACCGGATCCGCGAGCGGGCCGCGCATCACCGCGACCTGTCGTTCCTGGCCCGCATCGGCACCCTGCTGGTCGGCTCGGTGCGGCTCACCGCGATCCGCATCGGCGACACCAAGGCGCTGCTGCTCGGGCCGCTCACCGTCGAGCCGCCGTTCCGCGACCGCGGCATCGGCCTCGAGCTGATGGAGCGGGCGTTGGCCGAGGCGCGCGCCCGCGGCCACCGGCTCGTGCTGCTGGTCGGCGACGAGCCTTATTACGCCCGGGCCGGCTTCAAGCGCGTGCCGCGCGGCAGTGCCCTGATGCCCGGTCCGGTCGATCCCGCCCGCCTGCTCGTCGCCGAGCTCGAGCCCGGCGCCTTCGCCGGGGTCTCGGGTCCTGTCCGCCCGGACTGGGACGCCTGATCGGTCTGCGTCGTCGACGAGCGTCCACGAAGCCACGAAGAAGACTCGAACGAGGAGATCCCATGCTCGACCTGACGCGACGGCTGGCGACAGCCGCCACGGTGCTCGCCGCCAGCTTCGCTCTCGCGCCCGGCGCGCACGCCCAGGCGCCGGCCTATCCGGCCCAGCCGGTGCGCTTCCTGATCGCTTTCGCGCCCGCCGGCCCGGCCGACATCATCGGCCGCATCGTCGGGCTCAAGCTGCAGCAGCTCTGGGGCCAGTCGGTCGTCATCGAGAACCGCGGCGGCGCCGGCGGCAACATCGCGGCCGTGCAGGTCGCGCGCGGCCAGCCGGACGGCTACACGGTGCTGGTCTCGACCAGCGCCTTCGCGGTCAATCCGAGCCTCTACAAGAACCCCGGCTACGCCGGCGAGACCGACTTCAAGGTCGCCGGGCTCGCCGCGACGACGCCGAACCTGCTCGTCGCCGCGCCGGATCTCGGCGTGAAGACCCTGAAGGACGTGATCGCGCTGTCGAAGACCAAGAGCCTCGCCTTCGGCTCCGCCGGCACCGGCACGACACCGCATCTCTCGGGCGAGCGCATCTTCCGCTTCCTCGCCAAGGTCGACATTCCGCACGCGCCGTTCACGGGCGCCGGTCCCGCCCTCAACGCCGTGATGGGCGGCCACGTGGCGCTCGCCAGCGTCGCCATGCCGGCGGCGACCGAGCTCGCCAAGTCCGGCAAGGTGGTGCCGCTCGCGGTGACCAGCGCCAAGCGGGTCGAGGCGCTGCCGGACGTGCCGACCGTCGGCGAGGCCGGGCTCGAGGCGGTCGACGACGCCACCTGGGTGGCGCTGTTCGTGCCGGCCAAGACGCCGCAGGCCGTGATCGACAAGCTCAACGCCGACCTGAACACGGTGCTGAAGGAGCCGGATGTGAAGGAGCAGTTCGCCCGCATCGGCTTCTCGGCGCTGGGCGGCTCGCAGGCGGACGCCGAGCGCTTCGTCAAGGCCGAGATCGCCAAGTGGGGCGACGTCGTCAACCGCATCGGCCTGAAGATCGAGTGATCCGATCGGGACGGGGAAGGTCCCGACATCGCAGCGTCGTGCCCCGGACAAGGCGCAGCAGGCCGCAGGCGTGCTGCGCCGCGGAGCCGGGGCCCAGGGGCGCCACGGCACAGAGGCTTCGGCGCCACGGTAACGGTCGGGCCTGTCCGCAGGGCCCTGGGTCCCGGCTCGGGCCGCACCGCTTCGCGCTGCAGCCCGTCCGGGACACGGACGCAGCATGGCCGGGACAGGCCGGCGCCGACGAGCCCCGCTCTGCTTTCTGATCAGCGCCGCAGCACACGGGCCGGATTGCCGGCGACCGTGGCGCCTTCCGGCACGTCGCGCGTGACGATGCTGCCGGCGCCGATCACGGCGTCGTCGCCGATCGTCACGCCGGGCAGGATCACGGCGGCGCCGCCGATCCAGACGTTCCTGCCGATCACCACCGGCCGTCCGAATTCGAGCCCGGCGCGGCGCGTCTGCGGATCGCGCGGATGGTCGGCCGCGTAGATCTGCACGGCCGGGCCGATCTGCGTGCCGTCGCCGATCGTGACGGCGACCACGTCGAGGATCACGCAATTGTAGTTGAGGAACACGTCGCGCCCGAGCGCGATGTTGAAGCCGAAGTCGCAGAAGAACGGCGGCCGGATCACGGTCCCGTCGCCGACCGCGGCGAGCCTTTCACGCAGCACCGCGCGGCGCTGCGCCGCCGACAAGTCCAGCATGGCGTTGTAGCGCGCCAGCCAGGTCTTTGTCGCCGCCTGGTCGGCCTGGATCTCGGCGTCGCCGGGCCGATACAAGTCGCCGGCGAGCATCTTCTGCTTCTCGCTCCGCACGTTCCCTCGCCTTCTCTCGCGTCCTCTGACTACAAACAAAAGGGCCGCCGGTTCCGGCGGCCCTTTTTTTCCGTCATGGCCGGGCTTGTCCCGGCCATCCACGATCTTGCTGTTGCGAAGCATTCGGTTCGTGGATGCCCGCGACAAGCGCGGGCATGACGAGTCCGAGATTGTGACAGCTGGTATGACGGGTCAGAGTCCCGACGCTCGCCGGACGACGCCTCACGCCTTCACGGCCATCACGTCGCGGGCGATCTCGGAAAACTCCTCGTCCGTCACCAGGCCGCGCTTGGCGATGCCCTTGTCCTTCACCTGCTTCAGCATCTCGGCGACCAGTGCGTCGTCCGGAATGGGCAGGCCGAGCTTCTCCAGCGTGTAGGTGATCGACGCCTTGCCGCTCTTCTTGCCGAGCACCACGTCGCCGGCCCGGCCGGTGAGCGCCGGATGGGTGCCGAACATGGCGAGCGGCTCCTTCACGACGAGATCGACGCCGATGCCGGACTCGCGGGTGAAGTTCTTGGAGCCGAGGATCGGCTTGTTGGCGGCGATCGGCACGCCGGTGATGCGGCTCACGAGCGCGCCGAGCTCCGGCAGCTTGTCGAGCTTGTACTGCTTGTCGTAGCCGTACAGCACGTGCAGCGCGACCATCAGCTCCTCCAGGGCGGCGTTGCCGGTGCGCTCGCCGAGCCCGTTGGCGCAGGAGTGGATGCAGCTCGCGCCGGCCTCGACGCCGGCCAGCTCGGTCGCCACCGCCATGCCGAAGTCGTTGTGGGTGTGCACCTCCACGGGCAGGTTGGTGAGCGCCTTCACCCGGCGCACCATGTGCTTGATCGCCTCGGGCAGAGCGCAGCCCATGGTGTCGACGATGCCGATCGAGTCGGGCGGTGCCTCCTGCATCAGGCGCGTCAGCAGGTTCTCCAGATCCTCGGGCCGGGCGCGTGTCGTGTCGTAGGGGAAGTAGACGGCGTAGAGGCCGCGCTTCTTGGCGTAGTTGACGACCTCGATGCTCTTCTTGAGCACGTCTTCCCAGGTCCACTTGAACTGGTACTTGAGCTTCGGATAGCCGATCGGGATCTCGATGATCACGCCGTGGCAGCCGCAGTCGAGCGCCTTGTCGATGTCGACCGTGACGGCGCGCGCGAACGAGAAGATCTTCGACTTCAGCCCGAGCTTGGAGATCTCCTTGATGGCCGTGAAATCCATCTCGGAGACGGCCGGCATGCCGGCCTCGATGCGCTCGACCCGGACCTCGGCGAGCTTCTCGGCGATCGCCACCTTGTCGGCGACGTCCATGACGATACCGGGCGTCTGCTCGCCGTCGCGCAGCGTCGCGTCGTGAATCTCGACCTTGGCCGGGAGCTGTCGGGCCGCGACGACGTCGGCGGCGTTGTTGTAGGGGGAGACCCACCACTCGTTGTCGCGGATGTGAGTTTCGCTCATCGGATCACCTTGGTCGTCGAGGGTTGGTCGTCGCAGAGGCGCGAAGGATCGCAGATGCGCGCGTTCGTGCGACGGCACGATGCGGCGCGGAGGGAGACCTTGTGTTTAACGCGCGGCGCCGCGATCCGTCCATCGGGGCGCACGCAGGGCGGTTCCGCCGTTGCGACAGGAAGAACGGGGATGGCTCTTTCCCTCTCCCCGCGTGCGGGGAGAGGGTGGCTCGCCGCGCAGCGGCGAGTCGAGTGAGGGGGCCTCTCGTGGATACGGAAAACGCCCCCTCACCCGACGTCCGCGCTGATCGCGCGAACATCGACCTCTCCCCGCGTGCGGGGAGAGCGGAGAGCGGAGAGCGGGCCGAGCCTACCGTCCCTCGCGGGCCCAGGTCAGCGCGAGGCTGCCGACGAGGAGGAGAAGTCCCAAAAGGCCGGCGAACATCGGCAGCACGCCGACGCCGCGCACCACGCTGGCGTCGCGCATCCTCAGGCCGATCCACGAATCGCCCTTGAACGTCTCGGACGAGCGCACCGCGACGACGCGCGGCACGTCGATCTCGGCGCCGGCGCGCGCGGCGAGCCGCCGGGCGCTGCCGCCGGTCGCGTCGGTGAACGGCGCCATCACATCGGTCGTGGAGGTCACCTCGGCGAACTCGCGCGGGTTGGGTGGCCCGACATTCACCATCGCGGTGAGCGTGCCGTCGGACGCACGCCAGAGGCCGAGCTCGCTCGCCTCGATGCTCTTGCGCCAGACGCCGGCGTCGGCCGGGTCGAGCGCGAGCGTGCGGGTCGCGCCGGACGGCGCCGTCAACGTCACGGGCGCCGCCGTCTCGGCCATGGTCTGGCGCTGCACGACGATCTCGCGGCCGCGGGCGAACAGCCGCAGCGCCTCCTCCTCGAGGTCGGGCTGCTTCATCAGCCAGTGCGACAGCCGGCGCAGGAGGTCGATATGCGGCCCGCCGCCCTCGTAGCCGCGCGCCCACAGCCAGATGTGATCGGACAGCAGGAGCGCGACGCGGCCCTCGCCCTCGCGGGCGAGCACCAGCAGCGGCTTCTCCTCCGGCCCCTTCATCACCGTCATGCCCTCGATGGAGCGGGCGTCGACCAGGCGGAACCAGCGGCTCCAGGCCGGCGGCTCGGCGCCGGCACCCTCCAGGGTGCGGGTGACGGGATGGCGCTTGCCGAGGTCGGTCAGCGCGGCGTGGAACGCCTGCTCGGTGACGCGGCCGTTCGGCTCGGCCGGCAGGATCGCCTCGAGCGGCGTGCGCCACAGCGAGGTCTGGCTCGCATAGTCGGGACCGGCCGCGACCAGCACGGCGCCGCCGTCGCGCACGTAGCGGGCGATGTTGTCGAAATAGATGATCGGCAGCACGCCCTGGCGGGCGTAGCGATCGAAGATGATCAGCTGGAACTCGTTGATCTTCTGCTGGAACAGCTCGCGCGTCGGAAACGCGATCAGCGACAGCTCGTTGATCGGCGTGCCGTCCTGCTTCTCGGGCGGCCTGAGAATCGTGAAGTGGACCAGGTCCACGTTGGCGTCGGACTTCAGCAGATTGCGCCAGGTGCGCTCGCCGGCATGCGGCTCGCCGGAGACGAGCAGCACGCGCAGCTTGTCGCGCACGCCGTCGATCGAGACGACGGCGCGGTTGTTGAGCGGGGTGAGCTCGTCGAGGATCGGCGACGCCTCGATCTCGACGATGTTCTGGCCCGGATGCGGGATCGGCACCTGCACGCGCACCTGATCGCCCGACAGCACGCTACGCCGCTCGATGGTCTCGCCGTCGCGGCTGATCCGCACCTCGGCGGGGCCGCGCGGCGCGCCCGTGTCCTCGACCCGGAACGTGATGGTCTGCTGCTGGCCGACGATGCCGAAGCGCGGCGCCGAGACGAGCACGACGCGGCGGTCGCGCTCGCCCGGATGGCCGGTGACCAGCGCATGCACGGGCGCCGAGAAGCCGAGCGCGCCGGTGTCGGCGGGCACGTCGTGGACGCGGCCGTCGGTCAGCATGACGGCGCCGGCGACACGCTCCGGCGGCACGTCGGCGAGCGCCGCGCCGAGCGCGTCGAACAGGCGCGTGCCGTCGGTCTCGCCGTCGGCCTGGCCGGCCTCGACGGTGCGCAGCTCGAGCCCCGGGATGCGCGCCAGCCGCTCGGTCAGCGCGGCGCGCGCGGCTTCCGCCTGCTTGGCACGCTCGCCGAAGCCCTGGCTGGCGCTCTTGTCGACCACCATGACGGCGACCGACGACAGCGGCTCGCGGTCCTCGCGGGTGAAGGAGGGGTTCGCCAGCGCCAGCACCAGCAGCGTCAGGGCCAGCGTCCTGATCAGGGCGCCGCGCATGCGGGCGACGATCAGCAGGAGCGCGATCACGGCAGCGACGGCCGCGGCGACCCACACGACGTAATCAGGAACGAGCGGCGCGAACGAGAGGCCGAAGGTCATGCGGTATCCGGTGCTGCGACGTTTTCAGCGTCGTCATGCCCGGGCTCGTCCCGGGCATCCACGCCTTCGGCCGCTGTTGAACGCAACCACGTGGATGGCCGGGACGAGCCCGGCCATGACGGGCGAGACAGGTCGTCTAGTCCGTCTCTCATTGCCCCAGGCGCTCCAGCAGCGCCGGGACGTGGACCTGGTCGGCCTTGTAGTTGCCGGTCAGGGCGTACATCACGATGTTGACGCCGGCCCGGAAGGCGTGCTCGCGCTGGCGCGGCTCGCCCGGCACCAGCGGCAGCAGCGCCTGGCCGTCCGGCCGTGTCGCCCAGGCGCCGGCGAGATCGTTCGACGTGATCAGGATCGACGAGACGCCGTCGCCGGCGCGCGCCGGGCGGCGCTCGTCCGGCCCGTCCGGATCGGCGGCCGGCATCGCCTCGACCCATAGCCGCCCGGCCGTGAATCGGCCCGGGAAGTCGCGCAGCAGGAAGAACGTCTTGGTCAGCACGTGCTCGCGCGGGATCGGCTCCAGCTCGGGAATGTCGAGCGACGACAGGATGCCGCGCAACGCCACCATGCCGGGGCTCTGCGTCTCGGCTCCGGGCGCCGCTTCCACGGCGTCGCGGGTGTCGAACAGGATGGTGCCGCCCTGCTTCATGTAGGCGTCGACGCGGGCCAGCGCCGCCGCGGTGGGCTTCGGCGCGTCGGGCACGATCGGCCAGTAGATCAGCGGGAAGAAGGCGAGCTCGTCGCGGGCGATGTCGAGGCCGAGCGGCTCGCCGCCTTCCAGCGCGGTGCGCTGGCCGAGAAACACCGTGAGGCTCTGCAGCCCGGCCTTGCTGATCGCGTCGACCTCGGCATTGCCGGTCGTCACATAAGCGAGGCGGGCGCCCGAGGTCGCCTTGGCCGCGAAGGCGTCGGCCTGCGGGTCGGCGGGCCGCGGCTCGGCCGCCTGCGCCGGCGGTGGCGCGACGGTCGTGAGCGCCACGGCGAGGCCGACGAGGATCGCGGCCGGCGCGCGGCGCCAGCCGGTCAGGCGGGCGAGCCCGCCGGCGAGCCAGAACACGATCAGGGCGTCGACCAGCGCCAACGCCATGGCGCCGACGAGGATCGGTCCGCGCAGGTCCTGCGGTTCGGTCGCCCGGTAGGGCTCGGTGCGGGCGCCGAGCGGGGCGATGTCGAGCGGCTTCGGGCGGTCGGTGGCGAGGAGCGTGTTCACGGCGACGAGGCCCTCCGGCGGCCCGTAGAAGCCGGGCGGATTGTCGGCGGTGGCGCGGCCGGCGAAGCCCGCGGCCACCGGGCGGGCGGTCGGCGGCGGCGGGCCGAACACGCCGTAGCCGTCGAGCAGCCGGGTCGGCGCGACCGTGTCGGCGGTCCCCTGCGCCTTGGCGCCGGCCTCCGGCCCGACCGACGTGCCGGACAGGCCGACGACGCGGCGCAGCATCTCGACGAAGGCGCCGGACAGCGGCAGGTCGGACCAGCGGGTGTCGGCCGTGACGTGGAACAGCACCACCATCCCCTTGCCGCGCTTGGCGGCGGTGACGAGCGGCGTGCCGTCGGCGAGCGCCGCCCAGGTGTGATCGACGAGCGCGGAGTCGGGCTCGGCCAGCACCTGCCGCTTGACCGTGACGTCGTCCGGCACCGGCAGGCCGGCGAACGGGCCGTCCGCCGCGAAGCTCGCGAGGCGCTGCGGCTGCTCCCAGCTGAGACTCCCGCCGAGCACGCGGCCGCCGCGGCGCAGCCGCACCGGCACGAGGTCGTCGTCGGCCGCCGCGAGCCGCGGCCCGGCGAAGCGCACCAGCACGCCGCCGTCCTCGACCCAGCGGGTCAGCGTCTCGCGCGCCGGTCCGGCGACGTTGCCGACATCGGCCAGCACCAGCATGGGCAGCCGCTGGTCGACGAACTGGCTGACCGCCTCGGCCGGTGATCCGCGCTCGGCGATGCGGGCGTCGGCGAACGGGGCGAGCGCCCGGCCGAGATAGAACGTGGAGGCGAGCAGCGGCTGCGCCGTCTCGGTGGTCGAGCCGGTGACGACCCCGACGGTGCGGCGGCGCCAGCGCTTGTCGAGCAGCTGCACGGCGCCGGCCGAGGCCTCGCCCATGATCTCCAGCCGGGCGATGTCGTTGCGCAGCTCGACCGGCAGGTCGAAGCGCGCCTCGGTCTCGGTGGCGCTGCTCGCGAAGCCGAACGACGTCTCGCCGAGCGGCAGGCCGCGCAGGTCGAGCGCCCGCACCGTGCCGGCGGTCGGGCCGTCGGCGGTGGCGCGCAGCACCTTCACGGAGAGGCCGCCGGCGGCGTTGTCGGCGCCGGCGAGCGCCAGCGCCGGCCGCACCCCACCGGTCACCACCGTGATGGCGCGGCCCGCGGCGAGCCCCTTCAGGCCGTCGACGAACTCCGCGCCGCGGCCGAGATCGACGTCGTCGGCGAGCCAGACGAGCTCCGCCTCCGGCGTGCCGGCGACGAGGCGGCCGATCGCCGGCAGCGCGTCGGCGCGCTCCACCGCGTGCGGCTTCGGCCGGATGGTGCGCAGCCGCGCCGCGGCGGCGTCCGGCGGCTCGAAGGAGAGGTCGCGGGTCGGCTCGGAGAGCGGCACCAGGGCGACGCCGCGGCCATCCGCCTGGGCGCGGGCGACCAGCTCGGTCGCGGCGCGCATCCGCGCGTCGAACGTGGAGGCCGACGACCAGCCGTCGTCGATCAGCACGACGAGCGGCGCCTTGGCCGTGGCGGTCGAAACCGGCGGATTCCACAAGGGACCGGCGGCGGCCAGGATCACGAGGGCGGCGAGCGTCAGGCGCAGGAGCGTCAGCCACCACGGCGTGCGGGCCGGCGTCTCCTCCTTGGGGGCGATGTCGAAGAGAAGCCGGGTCGGCGGGAAGTCGACCCGCCGCGGGCGCGGCGGCACCAAGCGCAGCAGCCACCACAGCAGCGGCAGGCTGACGAGCCCGATCAGCACGAGCGGCGAGGCGAAGGCGAGCGGCAGCCCGGGGATCATGCGGACCTCGCGTCGGCGAACGCCGCGGTGTCGGCTTCGGCGCCGGCGTCGGTCTCGTCGCCGCGTTCCGCGCCGGGTGCCGGCTCGCTGCGGGCGGCCGGCGACACGGCGCCGCGGCCGGCGGAGAGGCGGGCGTGGAGCTGCAGCATCAGGTCGGTCGCCGGGCGGTCGGTGCGGTGGATCACGAAGCTCCAGCCGATGCGGTCGGTCTCGGCGCGGATCTGGCTGCGGTGGAGCGCGATGCGGGCCGTGTAGTCGTCGCGCCACGCCTCGGCGCGGCCGGCCGTGACGGCGCCGAAGCCCTCCGGCTCGACGAACTCGACGCGGCCCGAATACGGGAAGGTCTCCTCGGCCGGATCGACGATCTGCACGACATGGCCGTGCGCGCCGGCGGCCGAGAGCCGCGCCAGCGTCTGCCGGATCTCGCCGATCGGGCTCCACAGGTCGGCCAGCACCAGCACCTCGGAGAGCGGCGACGGCGAGAAGGCCGGCGGCAGGCTCGCCCGTTCGGCGGCGTCGTGCAGGAAGGCCTGCACCATGCGGTCGATGACGTTGCGGTTGGCCGTCACCGGCATCAGGCCCGGGATGCCTACGCGTTCGCCGCCCTGCACCAGCACCTCGCCGAGCGCCAGCGCCATCACCAGGGCGCGCTCCAGCTTCGAGTCGGTCGCGAGCCGCGACCGGAACGCCATCGAGGGCGAGCGGTCCGGCCAGATCCATACCGTATGGGCGGCCTCCCATTCGCGCTCGCGCACGTAGAGGTGCTCGTCGCGCGCCGAGCGCCGCCAGTCGACCCGGGCCGAGGACTCGCCGGAGACGAAGCGGCGGTACTGCCAGAAGTTCTCGCCGGGGCCGGCGCGGCGGCGGCCGTGCAGCCCGTGGATGACGGTCGCGGCGACGCGGCGCGCCTCCAGCACCAGCCGCGGCATCAGCGCGGCGACGCGCCGGCTCGATGCGCCGGCGCGATCGAGCGCCTGCTGCTCGGGTGTTCGCGTCTCGGGCGGCCGCGTGTCGCGACCCGGCGAGGCGGTGGGGGTTGCCGCCATCGGCCTATCCGATCCGGCCCTTCAGCCGGCCGATGATCCCCGGTACGGTCTCGCCGTCGGCACGCGCCGCGAAGGTGAGCGCCATGCGGTGCTTGAGGATCGGCTCGGCGAGCGCCAGCACGTCGTCGATCGACGGCGCGTAGCGGCCTTCGAGCAGGGCGCGGGCGCGCACCGCGAGCATCAGGGCCTGGCTGGCGCGCGGGGAGGGGCCCCAGGCGATCAGCTTGCCGTCCGGGCCTTCGGCGCCGGGGCGGGCCGAGCGCACCAGCGCGAGGATCGCCTCGACCACCGACTCGCCGACCGGCAGGCGGCGCACCAGCCGCTGCGCCGCCATCAGGTCGTCGGCGCTCATCGCGGGCTTCGCCGTGCCTTGCTCGGCGCCCGTGGTGTCGAACAGGATCTTTCGCTCGGCGTCGAGATCGGGGTAGTCGACATCGATCTCCATCAGGAAGCGGTCGAGCTGCGCCTCGGGCAGCGGATAGGTGCCCTCCTGCTCCAGCGGGTTCTGGGTGGCGAGCACGTGGAAGGGCTTCGGCAGGTCGTGGCGGACGCCGGCGACCGTCACGTGCTGCTCCTGCATGGCCTGGAGGAGCGCCGACTGGGTGCGCGGGCTGGCGCGGTTGATCTCGTCGGCCATCAGGAGCTGGCCGAACACCGGTCCCGGGATGAAGCGGAAGCTGCGCTTGCCGCCGGGATTCTCCTCCAGCACCTCGCTGCCGAGAATGTCGGACGGCATCAGGTCCGGCGTGAACTGGATGCGCTTGGCGTCGAGGCCCAGCACCGTGCCCATGGTGTCGACCAGCTTGGTCTTGGCGAGTCCGGGAACGCCGACCAGCAGCGCGTGACCGCCCGACAGGATCGTGATGATGGCGTGCTCGACGACCCGGTCCTGCCCGAAGATCACGGTGCCGACCGCGGCGCGCGCGGCCCGCACATGGCTCGCCGTCGTCTCCGCGGCGCGCACGATCATGTCTTCCAGCTTCTCGAGATTCTCGCCGCTCGGCACCATGCCGTGCTCCTCGTCGAGGCCGCCCGACGGGTCCGCCGGGCCGGCCGATCAATCATTCCGGATCTGGTCCGGACACCACTCCGGACAGGGTCCGGGGACACTCCGGACAGGGTCCGGGGACACTCCGGACAGGGTCCGGGGACATCGAGTCACGGCGCCCTTCAGGGTCGACCGACCCGTGCGACACCAGCCATGCATCAACCGGGCCAGCCCGCCGTTGCGTCCGGCCGTTCCCACTCTCACCTATGCACCATAGGCTGTCGAGATGAGTCGGGCTGGGACACCACCGCATCACGTTCGCGCGACCTTTCGGGCAGGCGGACGAGGGACGGGGACCGGCGTCGCCGACCGCGCAGCCGGACAGAGCAGCCCGACAGAATCGAGGCGAACCGTGGCGAAGGAAGGGCAGAGCGGGGCGGGGCAGGGCGGAGACGGACCGATCGCGTCCCTCGCCGGTGCCGTGGCGGCCGCGGCCGGGCGGGGGCCGCCGCCCGTGCATCTGTGGAATCCGCCCGACTGCGGCGACATCCCGATGCGCATCGCCGCCGACGGCACCTGGTTCTATCAGGGTAGCCCGATCGGCCGGGCCGCGCTCGTCAAGCTCTTCGCCTCGGTGCTCCGCCGCGACGGCGACCGCTACGTGCTGGTCACGCCGGTCGAGAAGTGCGGCATCGTGGTCGAGGACGCACCGTTCCTGGCGGTCGAGATGGTGGCCGGGCCGGCGCCCGAAGGCGGCGCGCCGGTGCTGCGCTTCCGCACCAATGTCGACGACTGGGTGACCTGCGACGCAAACCATGCCCTGCGCTTCGAGCCGGAGCCCGGGACCGGCGGGCTCAAGCCCTACCTGCACGTGCGGCGCGGCCTGTGGGCTCGCGTCGTCCGACCGGTCTATTACGACCTGGTGGCGCGCGGTGAGGAGCGCGCGGTCGACGGCCGCGCCATGTTCGGCGTCGCCTCCGGCGCCGCCTTCTTTCCGATGACGTCGGCCGACGCGCTGAAGGATCACCTGTGACGATGATGGGGGGCAGACGCCGATGACCACGACCGACCAGCCGGCGATCGACCCGCTCACGCTCGGCCACGCCTTCTTCGATCGGGCGCGCGAAAAGCTCGACATGGCGGTGCCGGCGGCGCTGACCGATCCGGAGCAGCCGGCGACCCGCGGCGACATCGACCTCGATCCCGACCTGTGGACGGCGGCGGGCGTCATCCCGGCGCGGCCGGCGGCCGTGCTGATCGGCATCGTCGACCGGCCGGAGCCGGGCATTATCCTGACCCAGCGCACCACGAGCCTGCCGAGCCACGCCGGCCAGATCGCGTTTCCGGGCGGCAAGATCGATCCGGGCGACGCGACACCCCTCGACGCGGCGCTGCGCGAGGCCGAGGAGGAGGTCGGGCTCGACCGCGGCCTCGTCGATCCGATCGGTTATCTCGACCTCTACTGTACGTTCTCCGGCTTCCGCATTCTTCCGGTGGTGTCACGGGTCGCGCCCGGCTATACGCTGACCCTCAACCAGGCGGAGGTGGAGGACGCCTTCGAGGTGCCGCTCGCGTTCCTGATGGACAAGCAGAACCACGCCCTGCACAGCCGCGAGTGGAAGGGTCTGCGGCGGCGCTTCTACGTGATGCCCTATCAGGAGCGATACATCTGGGGCGTCACGGCGGGGATCCTCCGCAATCTCTACGAACGCATCTACGAAAAATGATCAGGTCCGAAAAATGATCAGGGGGGCGATCGGGTGGTCGCGGACGCGCTGCGTTGTCGCGACGGTGATGATCGCGAGTTTGATGATGTGTGACGTGCATGATGTGTGACGTGCGATGATCCGCCCGATTCTCACCGAGCTCGCGCTCTTTCTCACGCCTTTCGTGCTCTACGCGGCGTTTCTACTGGCGACGCGCCGGGGCCTGATCCATCCCGACTCGTGGCGGCTTCCGGTGCTCGGCTGGCTGACGCTCGCGGCGCTGGCGCTGATGATCGCGAGCCTCGTCGTGTTCGCCGAGTTCAGCGGTGCGCCGCCGCACTCGAACTACGTGCCGGCCCACATGGAGAACGGCCGGTTCGTGCCGGGCACGACGCAATGACCACGCGCCGCATCGCCGCCGCGTGGCTCGTGGCGGAGCCGCTCGCCGCCGTGCTCGCGATGCTGGACCGCGACGGCGAGGAGGCGCGCGTCGTCGGCGGCGCGGTGCGCAACACGCTTCTGGGCGAACCGCCCGGCGACACCGACATCGCCACCACGGCGGCGCCCGACGAGGTGATGCGGCGGGCCCGGGCGGCCGGCTTCAAGGCGGTGCCGACCGGCATCGACCACGGTACCGTGACGGTCGTCGCCGCCGGCACGCCGTTCGAGGTGACGACGCTGCGCGAGGACGTCGAGACTTACGGCCGCAAGGCGACCGTGGCGTTCGGCCGCGACTGGGGCGTCGATGCAGCGCGGCGCGACTTCACCATGAACGCGCTGTCGCTGTCGCCGGACGGCACGCTCCACGATCCGGTCGGCGGCCTGCCCGACCTCAAGGCGCGGCGGGTGCGCTTCATCGGCGATCCGGCGCGCCGCATCGACGAGGATCATCTGCGCATCCTGCGCTTCTTCCGCTTCCAGGCGGCCTACGGCAACGGCACGGCCGATCCGGACAGCCTGCACGCCTGCATCGTCGGACGCGAGAAGCTGCGCGGGCTGTCGCGCGAACGGGTGCGGATGGAGCTGATGAAGCTCGTCGCGGCACCGGCCGCGGCGTCGACCCTGCAGACGATGGCGGACACCGGAATCCTCCAGCTCGTGCTCGGCGGCATCGGCCGGCCCTGGGATCTGTCCGTCATGGCGGCGCGCGAGCGCGATCTCGGCCTGGCGCCGGACCCGACGCGCCGGCTCGGCGCGCTCGCCGTGCTGATCGCCGAGGACGCCGAGCGGCTGCGCGAGCGGCTGCGCCTGACCAATGCCGAGAGCGAGCGGCTCGCCGCGATGGCGGAGGGCTGGTGGCGGCTCTGCGCCACCACCTCCGAGGCCGAGGCGAAGGCGCTGCTCTACCGGCTCGGGCCGGTGCCCTATGCCGACCGCATGCTGCTCGCCTGGACGCGCGCCGGCGCTGGGGCATCGGCGACCGACGTGCCGGCGGAGGGCGCAGCCGATGCCGCGGCCTGGACGTCGCTCGTGACGTTGCCGCAGCGCTGGTGCGCACCGCGCTTCCCCATCAAGGCATCGCGCTTCATGGCCCGCGGCCTCGCCGGCCCGGCGCTCGGCGCCGCCATGAAGGCCGCCGAGGCAGCCTGGATCGCGGCCGGTTTTCCGATGGACGCCAAGGCGCTGGACGGGATCGTGGCGACGGTGCTCGTCGGCCGCGGCGGAGACCGGACGGCGTAGGTCGCGGGCACCGAGTCAGGGCCGCAGGCCGCGCGACAGGGCCAGCACGGCGCCGAGACTGATCAGCGTCTGAAACCCGATGGTGCCGAACATCCATTTGAGGATCTCGGCCTTGCTCGCCTCGATCTTCGCCTCCAGGCGAAGTTCGGTTTCCTTGATCCGCTGCTCGGTCTCCTTGATCCTGCCGTCCAGTCGTGTCTCGACGTCGGCGAGATCGCGTCGCACCGCCGTCACGTCGGCCTTGCTGGCGAGGTCGCTCTGGATCGCTTCGGAGACCGCATCGGCGAAGCCCTCGGCCTGCTCGGCCGACATCTTCGCCTTCTCGCGCAGGGCGCGGGCGAACTTCAGGCTGTCGAAGGTCGCGATCGTCATCGAAAAATCATACCGGAATGCGCGGCTTTCGAGGAGAGGGGCGACACCGCGCCTCACGCCCCCTCGGCGTCCTCCCCAGCCTCCTCCTCGTCGTCATCTGCAAAATCGCCGCCGAGGCGCAGGCCCTCGATCCAGGTCTCGCCGTCGCGCTTGATCACGGTGCGGGGTTGCACGCCGCCCTGCGTCGCGAGCGCCTGCGCCAGCGGCTGCGAATGCGTGACCACCCAGATCTGGGTGCGGCGCGCGGCGCGCACGATCAGCCGCGCGAGCGGCTCCAGGAGATCCGGATGCAGGCTCGCCTCCGGCTCGTTGAGGGCGACGAAGCCGGGCAGGCGGTAGCCGAGCAGCGCGCCGGCGAGCGCCAGATAGCGCAACGTCCCGTCGGACAGCTCGCCGGCCTCGAACACCCGCTTCGGGTAGTCGGGGAAGATCAGGCCGAACGCGGCGGTGCGCTCCGGCGGCGGCACCACCAGGCGGGCGCCCGGAAAGGCGTCGTCGATCACGGCGTCGAGGTCGGCCGTGTCGCCGCGGATGTGCACCAGCGTCGCGAACACGGCGGCGAGGTCGGCGCCGTCGGAGGATAGCGTCGGCGTCGTCACGGCGAGGCAGGGCCGGCGCAGCGGCGAGTCCCGGTCGCTGCGCAGGTCGTGATAGAAGCGCCAGTCCAGCATGGTCCGGCGGACCCGATCGATCTCCGGGCAGCGCGCCGCGTCCTGGATGGCGCCGAGCGCCGTCTCGGAGGCGAGCAGGGCGGCGCCGAGCGCCTGCTTGCGGCCGTCGTCGTCGATCGCCCAGGCCTTGGGGCCGCGCCGGTCGAGCAGGGTCAGCGGGCGCCGCCCGCCATGCTGGACGAGCGCCTCCTCCTTCACCTGCGGCTCGAACGGGAAGGCGGCGCCCATCGGCGGCACCAGGCCGATCTCCACCGCGTAGGCGAAGCGGGTCGCATCGCCGCGCGTCGAGTCGTCCGCCATCTCGACAGCGAGCTTGATGCGCACCGGCGCGCCGGCGGCGCGTCGGCCCGCCCACAGGGCCGACTGCATGCCGCCCTCGGCGGCGAGCTCGCGGGCGAGCATGCCGGCCGCGGTCGCCTGCAGGAGCTGCAGGGCGCGATAGAGATTGCTCTTGCCGACGCCGTTGGCGCCGACGAGCACGGTCAGGGGCGCGACCGGAAAGCGGATCCCGCGCAGCGACCGGTAGCCGGCGATCGCGACCTCGCGAATCTGCATCGTCCCGTCACCACCGTGGTCCCGTCACCGTCGCGGTCGCTCGTCGGGCCTCACGGCCATTTCACCAGCGGCGGCATCGAGGAGAGAATCGACTCGACATTGCCACCGGTCTTCAGCCCGAACACGGTGCCGCGATCGTACAGCAGATTGTACTCGACGTAGCGGCCGCGGCGCACCAGCTGCTCGTCGCGCTCCGCCTCGCTCCAGGGTGTCGCGAGATTCCCCCGCACGATCCGCGGATAGGCGTCGAGGAAAGCGCGGCCGACGTCCTGCGTGAAGGCGAGGTCGGCGGCCCAGTCGCCGGAATCGAGCCAGTCGTAGAAGATGCCGCCGACGCCGCGCGGCTCGTTGCGGTGCTTGAGGAAGAAATACTCGTCGCACCACGCCTTCAGCCGCTCCCACGAGGCGACGTCGGAATGGGCGTCGCAGGCGCGCTTCATCGCCGCGTGGAACGTCACCGTGTCGGGATCCGCCTGGGTGCGGCGGCGCTCGAGCACGGGCGTGAGATCGCCGCCGCCGCCGAACCACGCCCGCGTGGTGACGACGAAGCGGGTGTTCATGTGTGCGGCCGGCACATGCGGGTTGCGCGGATGGGCGATCAGCGAGATGCCCGAGGCCCAGAAGCGCGGGTCGTCGAGGGCGCCCGGAATGTCCTTGCGGAACTCTGGGGCGAACTCGCCGTGCACGGTCGACACGTGGACGCCGACCTTCTCGAACACCCGCCCGTGCATCATCGCCATCACGCCGCCGCCGCCGTCCGCCCCGGCGTGGTCGGTGCGTCGCCACGGGGTGCGCACGAAGCGGCCCGGCGGGTCCGGATAGAGCGCCGCCGGCGCGTCGTCCTCGATCGCCTCGAAGGCGGCGCAGATGTCGTCGCGCAGCCGCTCGAACCAGGCGCGCGCCTCGCGCTTGCGGGCGTCGAGCACGGCGGGCTCGGGCAGCGGCGAGGAGACGGGGCCGGGCGCCGTGGCGGTGGTGGGCTGCGAGACGGGGGTGGTCATGTGATCATATCCGGCTTTTGACATATGACAGGAGCGGCGGGCGGAGCATCGGACGGAGCGGCGAGTCGGCGTCGCGGCCGGTCGGACGAAGGTCTCGCGGGCGCCGGGTCGAGAGCGACGGGTCGAGAGCGACGGACCGAGCACACGCCGGCGGCGTTCCTGCTCCGGGGCTAGTCTCGGAAGACTAGAGCGCGACCGGGGCGGAGGAAAGCGGCTCCGGCGCGCAGGACAGCCGGTCCGGCGTCGCGAGGGCCGGGGCGAAGCCGCCGGTCTGGCGCAGCGCCTCGCCGGCCACCATGGCGCAGGCCATGGCGACGTTGAGGGAGCGCAGCCCCGGCCGCATCGGGATCGTCACCCGCACATCGGCGCCGGCATGCACCCGCTCCGGCACGCCGCCGGTCTCGCGCCCGAGCAGCAGCACGTCGTCCGGCGCGAAGCGATGCGCCGTGTAGGGCGTCGCCGCCTTGGTGGTGAGCAGCACGAGCCGCCGCCCCCGCGTCCGCCGGTCCGCCTCGAAGGCGTCGAACGAGGCGTGCCGTGTCAGGTCCACGTAAGCCAGATAGTCCATCCCGGCACGCCGGAAAGCACGGTCGGTGGTGGGGAAGCCGGCCGGCTCGATCAGGTCGACCGGCACGCCGAGACAGGCGGCGAGCCGCAGGATCGTTCCGGTGTTCTGCGGGATGTCGGGCTCGTAGAGGGCGATGCGCATGCGTCAACGGACCGTCGCGTGCAGCCGGGCGAGGGCGCGCCGCGCGGCCGCCGCGGCGACCCTGTCGCACCCTGCATTCAGAACCTCGATGATCATGGGATCACCTCCCGGGACAGGTTCGCCGCCGCTTCGTTAATGCGCCGGACCAGGACCCCTCTCATCCTATTTGCCATATGACGCCGCAGGCAACCCGACGGGCTTGCGCTTCCCGCCCAAAGGGTGCCAATAGAAAGAATTCAATGTGGCGCGGATCGCGCCGCACGCGAGGTCGGCCGCGGCCGATCCCGCCGCCGACTTCGCCAGGGTCGGCCCTCGCCGGGTTGCCCGCCCATCGTATCGAAAGGGACCGAAGACTGTGACCAATCCGTCATTGCCATCAGAGCCGACCCGGCGCGATTTCCTCTATATCGCCACGGGCGCGGTCGGCGCGATCGGGGTGGGGTTCACGTTGGTGCCGCTGATCGCCCAGATGAACCCCGATGCCTCGACCATCGCGGCCGGCGCGCCGATCGAGGTCGACCTCGCGCCCATCTCCGAAGGCCAGGTGATCAAGGTGACCTGGCGCGGCAAGCCGATCTTCATCTCCCATCGCACCAAGCAGGAGGTGACGCAGGCCCAGGCCGTGCCGATGAGCCAGCTCAAGGATCCGCAGACCGACCAGGACCGCACCAAGCCGGGCCACGAGCAGTGGCTCGTCGTCATCGGCATCTGCACCCATCTCGGCTGCATCCCGATGGCCAAGTCGGGCGAGTACAATGGCTGGTTCTGCCCGTGCCACGGCTCGGTCTACGACGACTCCGGCCGCATCCGCCAGGGACCGGCGCCGCTGAACCTCGCGATCCCGCCCTATCGCTTCGTGTCCGATTCCAAGATCGAGATCGGCTGACGCGGCCTGCGGCCCGCAGTGCCCTCCGGACAGAGACCCAAAATGAGTGGACCTTCCAAGTTTCAGCCGACGCATCCCGCTCTCAAGTGGTTCGAGGCGCGGCTTCCCATCGTCAGCCTGCTGTACGACTCCTTCGTGTCGTATCCGACGCCCAAGAACCTGAACTTCCTCTGGACGTTCGGCGCGATCCTGTCGTTCATCCTGATCATCCAGATCGTCACCGGCGTCATCCTGGTGATGCACTACACGCCGAACGTCGACCTCGCCTTCACGTCGGTCGAGCACCTGATGCGCGACGTGAACTACGGCTGGCTGATGCGCTACGCGCACGCCAACGGCGCCGCGATGTTCTTCTTCGCCGTCTACATCCACATGTTCCGCGGCATGTATTACGGCTCCTACAAGGAGCCCCGCGAGGTGCTGTGGATCATCGGCGTGATCATCTACCTGCTGATGATGGCGACCGGCTTCCTCGGCTACGTGCTGCCGTGGGGCCAGATGAGCTACTGGGCCGCCACCGTCATCACCAACCTGTTCTCGGCCATCCCGTGGGTCGGCGAGCCGATCGTCACCTGGCTGTGGGGCGGCTACTCGGTCGGTGATCCCACCCTGACCCGGTTCTTCTCGCTCCACTACCTGCTGCCCTTCGTGATCGTCGCCTTCGTGGTGCTGCACGTGTGGGCCCTGCACGTGGTCGGCCAGAACAACCCGGCCGGCGTCGAGCCGAAGTCCGACGACGACGTGGTGCCGTTCACGCCCTACGCCACCATGAAGGACCTGTTCTGGTTCTCGGCCTTCCTGCTGCTGTTCTTCTGGTTCCTGTTCTACCTGCCGAACTATCTCGGCCACGCCGACAACTACATTCCGGCCAACCCGAGCGTCACCCCGGCCCACATCGTGCCGGAGTGGTACTACCTGCCGTTCTACGCGATCCTGCGCGCCATCCCGGACAAGCTCGCCGGCGTCATCGCGCTGTTCGCGTCGATCCTGATCCTCGCCTTCCTGCCCTGGCTCGACACCTCCAAGGTCCGGTCCGGCACCTACCGGCCGCTGTTCAAGATCTTCTTCTGGATCTTCGTGGCGGTCTGCATCGTGCTCGGCTGGCTCGGGGCCAAGCCGGCGGAAGGCGGCTACGTGATCGCGTCGCAGATTCTCACGGCCTACTACTTCCTGCACTTCATCGTCGTCCTGCCGGTGATCGGCCTGATCGAGAAGCCGCTGCCGGTGCCGGACTCGATCTCCGAGGCGATGGCCGGCGGCAAGAAGAAGGTCGGTGCGGTCGCGGCGATCGTCGCGCTGGTCGGTCTGGGCGCGCTGGCGCTCGGCACCGGCACGGCGCAGGCGGCGGGCGAGCAGCCGAAGCCGCCGCAGCAGAAGTGGTCCTTCGCGGGTCCGTTCGGCACCTTCGACCGGGCCCAGCTGCAGCGCGGCTTCCAGGTCTACAAGGAGGTCTGCGCGGCCTGCCACGGCCTCTCGCTGGTGTCGTTCCGCAACCTCGCGGAGCCGGGCGGCCCCGGCTTCACCACCCAGCAGGCGGCCGCCGTGGCGGCCGAGGCCAAGGTGAAGGACGGCCCCAACGACCAGGGCGAGATGTTCGAGCGCGCCGGTCGCCTCGCCGACCGCTTCCCGTCGCCCTATCCGAACGCCCAGGCCGCGGCGGCGGCGTTCAACGGCGCGGCGCCGCCCGACCTGTCGGTCATGGCCAAGGCCCGCACCTACGAGCGCGGCTTCCCGACCTTCGTGTTCGACATCCTGACCCAGTATCAGGAGGCCGGGCCCGACTACATGGTCGCCCTGCTGACCGGCTACGAGGATGCGCCGGCCGACTTCAAGCTGCCGGACGGCTCGAACTACAACAAGTACTTCCCGGGCCACGCGATCGCCATGCCGGCGCCGCTCGCCGACGGCATCGTCACCTACACGGACGGCACGCCGCAGACGACCGAGCAGTACGCCAAGGACGTCACCGCGTTCCTGATGTGGACGGCGGAGCCGCACCTCGAGGCGCGCAAGAAGCTCGGCTTTCAGGTGATGATCTTCGTCCTGGTGCTCACCGGCCTCCTGTACTTCACGTACCAGAAGGTCTGGCACGACGTGAAGCACCCGAAGGCGTCGGGCGACTCCAAGAGCGCCTGATCTGATCACGACGCCTCGCTCGCGAGGCGTCGCCGATCACCGGACATCGATCAGCCGGCCCGCTTTCGCGGGCCGGTTTCGTTTCGGTGGGAGACATCGTCGAGAGGGGTGCCCGAACGCGGATGATGCCGCCGCGTGGATGCCCCGCCAGTCCAGACACGCGGTGTTCCGCTGCGTCGCCTCGGCGGAGGCGTCGTGTCCCGGGCGCGGCGCGACGCGCCGCGAACCGGGACCCAGGGCGATCCGGCGCGGCGGTCGGAGGACCGTTTGCCGCACGGCCCCCGTTGCCGCTCGCCGTGCCGCCCCTGGGCCCCGGCTCTGCGGCGCATCAGGCCTGCGGCCTGACGCGCCTCGTCCGGGGCACGAGGCCGACGTTGGCGGCTGTCTCGGCCTCAGCCGGCGGCGGCCGCCGCTTTCTCGGCGAGGCGCTGGTCGAAGCGCGCCGTGTCGATCACGGCCCGCACATGCGTGCCCGCGCCGATCGTCTCGACCGCGTCGCGCGCCGTCACCCTGAAGGTCAGCGTGCGGCCGTCGATCGCGACCAGCTCGGCCTCCGCCTCGACCCGCATGCCGCGCGGCGTCGCGGCGCGGTGCTCGACGTCGAGCTTCACGCCGACGCTCTGCCGGCCGTCGGGCAGCGCCGCGGCCACGGCATCGACGGCGGCCGCCTCCATCAGCGTCACCATCACGGGCGTGGCGAGCGCCGTGACGCCGCCGCTGCCGACCCGCACGGCGGTGTGCTCCTCGTCGACCACCAGCGCGGCGCGTCCCCTCAGTCCGACGAAAAGCCCCGATGTCGCGCTTGTCATGTCACACCCGTGTTCGTGAAATCATGATCAGGAGATCCGCCGCCGGCACCGCCGCACCGCCGCCGTGTCGTCGACGCGCCGTGGCAACCATGGCCGCGGTGTCGCACCGCCCCGAATTCGCGCTCCGGTGAGCCCGGCTTAACCGCTTCTTTACCGTGACCCGTGGAAAGTCGGGTGGAGGATCGCCGATCGCGTCCCGATTCCATCGTTCGTTAACGACCGGATGTCGGCGCAAAACCTTGTCGCGGTTCCGTTCGATGCGTTTGGGCCGGGTATCCACATGACAGGCGCGCCAGGTTACGTCAAAGGGGGTCGCCGCGACGCGCGGGACGACGCTCCCGACAAGGCGCACCGCACCGGATCGTCGTTCCGGCGGTGGCTCGGCTCGGTCATCCCGGACGAGCGCACCCCCGATCCGGCCGACTTCGCCACCACGGCGGCGGCACCCGAGGTCTCCTCCGCGCCGGCGGCGGCTGCGCCGACGGCCGCGGCCGTGGATCAGCGCGCGCCGACGGCGCCCGCGCTGCCGGGCCGCGCGCTGCCCGACCGCGACCTCGTCGCCCTGTGCAACCGCTTCGAGGGCATCACCCGCCAGCTCGAGCGGCTCGTCCACACCACCCTCGACACCACCGAGGCCACGGTGCCCGTGACGGCGCCGGCCAGCGCCCCCGGCGCCAGCCCGCTCGACCGCGCCGTCGCCGAGATCGCGGCCCGCCAGCGCGCGCTCGACAGCGAGGGCGCGCCGTCGGTGCCGAGCATGTTCGCGCCCGTGATGGACCCGGCCGCGCTCGCCCCGCCGCCGCTCGACCTGTCGCGGCTGGAGGAGCAGCTGCGGCTGATCACCACCCAGATCGAGACGCTGCGCTCGCCGTGCCGGGCCGAGGAGATCGCCGCGGAGCTGCGCGAGGAGCTGCGCCGCATCGGCCGCGCCGTCCACGATCTCGTCCCCCGCCACGCCTTCGAGGCGCTGGAGGGCGAGGTGCGGGCGCTCGCCTCCAAGCTCGACCAGAGCCGCGGCGGCGGCTTCGACCCGGCCGTGCTGGCGCCGCTCGAGCAGGGCCTCGCCGAGGTGCGCGACGCGCTGCGCGGGCTCGGCCCCGGCGAGCTCGCCGGCTCGGTCAACACGCTGTTCCACAAGATCGACGAGGTGACGGCCGAGGGCCTCGACGCGACCGTGCTGCACCAGCTCCAGGACGCGGTCGGCACGCTGCGCGGCATCGTCTCGACGGTCGCCTCGGGCGACGCGCTCGCCGCCCTCGTCGCCGAGGTGCGGGCGTTGTCGGAGAAGATCGAGCAGGCGCCGCCGGCGCCGCCCGTGCCCGCCGCCGAGGCGGGCTTCGGCTCGCCCCAGCACGAGCTGCTCGCCAGCCTGGAGCGCCAGATCTGCGGCATCGCCGAGACGCTCGCCGCCCAGAACGCCGCGCAGACCACGGCCCAGAACGCCGCCCGCACCGAGCCGGCCGCGGCCGGCGACGCCGCGCCGCCTGCCGCCGTGCCGCCGACGCTCGAGCCCCTGATGGCGTCGATCGCCGAGCGCCTGGAGAAGTTCGACCTGTTCGCCGACGAGCGCCCGTCGCTGGCGCCGATCGAGGACAAGATCAGCAAGCTCGACGACAAGCTCGATCGCCTGGGCGCCGGTGCCCTCGACGCCGCCATGGTGGCGCAGGTCGAGGATCGCATCCGCCTGCTCGCCGACAAGCTCGACCGCATCGAGCGTTCGGCGCTCGATCACCCCGGGCTCGCCCCGCTGGAGAGCCGCATCGTCGATCTGGTGCGCAAGATCGAGCAGTCGGAGCAGCGGCTCGAGATGCTGCCGGCGCTGGAGCGCGGCATGGCCGAGCTGCTCGCCCATGTCGAGGCGCTGCAGGCCCAGCAGGCCGCGCCGGCCGAGCCGAGCCCGGCCCTGACGGCGCTCGCCCGCGACGTCGAGAGCCTGCGCCGGAACCAGGAGGACGCCGACCGCCGCACCCGCGAGCAGCTCGATGCGGCGCACGGCACGCTCGGCCGCATGGCCGACCGGCTGGCGTCGATCGAGCAGGATTTGCGCGGCACCCCGCGCCGCCCCGCCCCGCCCCCGGCCGACGCGCCGACGGCGCCGGAGCCTGCGGCTGCCGCGATGCTGCCTGCTGCGATGGCGCCTGCTGCGATGGCGCCCGCCGCGATGGCGCCGCTGCCGGCGCCGCCG
>NZ_JBEOMB010000108.1:0-954 GCF_046000175.1 Rhodoplanes sp. SY1 | reverse complement strand
AGAGCCGATCCGAGAAGTTGTTGAGTCTCGGGAATCGGTTGTGATTCCGTAGTGTCTCCGTGATTCGCTAGCGGAGGCAGCGATGTGGAAGCCCGAACACCGCGTTGCCGCGGACCGACGCGGTCTTCGTTATCCGAGCGATCTCACCGACGCCGAATGGGCGCTGATCGAGCCGCTGATCCCGCCGGCCCGGCGGGGTGGTCGCAGGCGGTCGGTGAATGTGCGGGCGGTTCTCGACGCGATCTTCTACGTGCTGTGGACGGGCTGCCAGTGGCAGGCGCTGCCGAAGGATCTGCCACCCAAGAGCACGGCGCATTCCTACTTCATCCTGCTGGATCGCGAGGGTGTCCTGGAGCGCATCCACCACGTCCTCTACGTGGCGGTCCGCGAGCAAGCCGGACGCGACGCCAGCCCGACGGCGGCCATCATCGACAGCCAGAGCGGCAAGGCCGCTCAAAAGGGGGCTCTGCGCTGGACCCGCAAGGCTACGACGCGGGAAAGAAGGTCAAAGGACGCAAGCGGCACATCCTGGTCGACACGCTCGGCCTGTTGTTGAACGTCGCGGTTCACCCCGCCGACATCCAGGATCGTGACGGCGTCGCGCTGGTCCTCGATCAGCGAACCCGTCGCCAGTTCCCCTTCATCGAACGGGTCTTCGCCGACGGCGGCTATCAGGGGCCGAAAGCTGCCGCGGCCGCGGCACAGACCGGGTCGTGGAGGATCGAGGTGGTCAAGCGGCGCGACGGCGCCACCGGTTTCGAGGTCGTGCCGAAACGCTGGATCGTCGAACGAACCTTCGCCTGGATCAGCCGCTGTCGCCGGCTGGCGCGCGATTTCGAGCGCCACGCCCGAACCGTCGCCGCCTTCGTCCGCCTCGCCATGATCCGCGTCATGCTCCGAAGGCTGGCAAGGCCAAGCCACTCGGCGTGAATCCGATCTTCTTGGATCGGCTCT
>NZ_JBEOMB010000107.1:0-23037 GCF_046000175.1 Rhodoplanes sp. SY1 | reverse complement strand
GGCGATCAAGCCCAGCAGCCAGTCCGCGTGCTTCTCCAGGGGCGATCGGCTCCCTCCGGAGGGTTTGGCGCGCGCACTGCCCTCGTCGCGCCAGCGTTGCAGCCACCGTACCGCCGAGCTGACGCTCACATCGAAGCGCTCCGCGGCCTCCCGTCGTGACGCTCCCGCTGCGACGGCCTCGATCACCCGTGCGCGCAGGTCAGTCGAATAGGCTCGTGACATCGATCGTCTCTTCCCCGACGAATCAATGTCGACAGACGCTCCCAGCCCACCCGTCCAGGGAATCCCCTGCGATTCAGCCCCAACGAAAAACGCTCTAGGCCAACCGCAGGCATCCCCTCCTCCGGTTGGTTATGCCTTCGATGAGATCGCCCATTGCGGCCCGACGTGCGGCTGGGGCCGCCCCCGGTTTCTCCAGCAAGGATGATCGTGCTGTATTAACCGGTGGTCAGGAGGATGTTGACGGACGTGGCGACCGGCGCGCGCTTTCCGACTACCGGCTCAGGATCGTCTTCGATTGCGGATCCACTTCTCCACCGAGATCACCGGCAAGATGATCGTACCGGCCGCCGCGCTGACCAGAAGCGATTCCGCCGGTAGCGGGAAGGTGGAGAAGACCGCCTGCAGAGGTGGGGCGTAGATGAACAGCGCCTGCAGGGCCAGGACAGCGCCGATGCCGATGAACACCGTCTTGTTGCTGAAGAAGCCGATCCTGAAGATGGAGTCCTTCAGCGAGCGGCAGCTCAGCATGTAGAAGACCTGGAACATGATCACCGTGGTGACGGCCATCGTCTGCGCCTCGCTCACGATCTGTGCCTCGGTCAGGCCGGTGGTTGCGCGGGCGGCCATCTCCAGATCGTATCTCCAGAGGAAGAGCCCCACGGCCCCGGCGCTCATGAGCGCGGCGGCCAGAATCGTGCGGACCGCCACGAACCTGTTGAGCACCGGCTCCTTCGGATCCCGCGGCGGGCGACTCATGACGTCCGGCTCCTTCGCCTCGAAGGCGAGCGGCAGGGCGAGCGCCACGGCGGCGACCAAGTTGATCCAGAGCAGCTGCGTCGGCAGCATCGGCAGCAGCAGGTCCTTCACCACCTGCCCGTCCACCGTCTTGTCCACCAGCGGGAAGAACGCGACCGCAAAGATCAGGATCAGCGCGAGACCGAGATTGGTGGGCAACACGAACGCGAGCGACTTGACGAGGTTGTCATAGACCCTGCGACCTTCTTCCACCGCCGCGGCGATGGAGGTGAAGTTGTCGTCCGTGAGCACGATATCGGCGGCCTCCTTGGAGACCGAGGTGCCGGTGATGCCCATCGCCACGCCGATGTTCGCCTGCTTCAGCGCGGGCGCGTCGTTCACCCCGTCGCCGGTCATTGCCGTCACCTGGCCGTCGTCCTGCAGCGCCCGCACGAGCTTCAACTTGTGCTCGGGAGCGACACGGGCGAAGACGTTGTGGTCCTTCACGATCTCGCGCATCGCGGCGGCGTCCATCGCGGCGAGCTGGGCGCCGGTCACGGCCTCGGCACCGGGCTCGGCGATGCCCAGCTGCTCGCCGATGGCCCGAGCGGTGCCCTTGTGGTCGCCGGTGATCATCTTGACCGTAATGCCGGCCCGGTGGCAGGCCCGAATGGCGTCGATCACCTCGGTGCGCGGTGGATCGATCATCGCCTGCAGGCCGATGAACGCGAAGCCGTGCGCGCAATCTTCCATGGCCAGTTCGGCCCGCGCGCTCCGCTTCTCGGCGAATCCGAGCACGCGCATGCCCGCGTTCGCGAACGCCTCCACCTGATCGATCACCGCGTCGTGGTCCACGTTTTCGCAGCGCCTCAGCACGACCTCGGGCGCGCCCTTGAGGATGATCTTCCTGCCCTCGCCGCCCCACTCGTGGAGCGTGGCCATGAACTGGTTGGCGCTCTCGAACGGGATGGTGTCGAGGCGAGCGTGGCGCTCGCGGGCGTGCGCGGTACGGATGCCGAGCTTCTCGCCGGCGGTCACGAGCGCGCCTTCGGTCGGGTCACCGGTGATCCCCCAGCGGCCGTCCGTCTGCTCCAGGGTGGCGTCGCAGCACAGGACGCCGGCCAGCAGCAGGGTGTGCACGTCGTCGGGGGCGGCGGAGAGGTGGTCGCCATCCTTCGAAAGGCGTCCGACGGGCTCGTAGCCCACCCCTTCCACCCGGTACGCGCCCGATCCCGGCAGATGGAGCGCCTGCACCGTCATCTCGTTGCGCGTGAGAGTGCCGGTCTTGTCCGAGCAGATCACGGTGGTGCTGCCCAGCGTCTCCACGGAGGGGAGCTTGCGGACCACGGCGCGGCGGACGGCCATGCGCTGCACGCCGATGGCGAGGGCGATGGTCACAATGGCGGGCAAGCCCTCGGGAATGGCGCCCACGGCCAGCGTGATCGCGAAGATGACGGACTCGCGCAGGCCGGTCAGCGCGTCGACGCCGCCTTCCAGCACCGCCCGGACCGTGCCCACGAACAGGATCACGGCCGAGATCGCCGCGATGGCGGCGGTGAGCACGATGCCGATCTTGTGCAGGGCGATGCTGAGCGGGGTCGCCATCGCGGTGGTCTCGCCGAGCATCGTGTTGATGCGGCCGAGCTCGGTGCCGTTCCCGGTGGTGGTCACCACGCCCAGGCCCGTCCCGTAGGTCACCAGCGAGCCGCTGAAAGCCATGCTCCTGCGGTCGCCCAGGCCGGCGCTCTCGGCCACCGGCTCGGTCGTCTTCTCCACCGGAACCGACTCGCCGGTCAGCGCCGCCTCCTCGATCTGCAGCGTCCGCAATTGAAAAAGGCGCATGTCGGCGGGCACCTTGTCGCCGCTCTGCAGGAACACCACGTCGCCGGGCACCAGCTCGGCCACCGGCACCTGCGTGCGCTTGCCGTCGCGATGCGCCATGGCGAATTCCGGCACCATCGCGCTGAGGCTCTCGATCGCCTTGCTCGCCTTGTACTCCTGCGCGAAGCCGATCGTCGTGTTGATGATCACCACCGCCAGGATCACGAGGCCGTTCTTGATCCCGTCCACCGGATCCACCAGCATCGCGATCACCGCGCTGCCGATCAGGATCCAGATCAAGGGGTTGTTGATCTGGCCCCAGATCAGCTCCATGACCGAGGCGCCGCCGGCCTTGTCCAGCACGTTGGGGCCGTGCCGGGCCAAGCGCGTCCTGGCCGCGTCGCTCGTCAGTCCGTTCCGAGTCGTGCCCAGCGCCGACAGCACCTCGTCGGGCGCCCGGCTGTGCCATGGGCGGTCGTCCGGTGCCTGAGAGATCGTGTCGAGAGAAAGCACCATTGTTGCGCTCCTCATTGCGCGAATGCGCCGTCCTTGGCCCGGGCCTCCACATGAGGTCGCGGTGGTCTTGCATCGCCGTGTCCGCGTCGGGCGACGGCGTGCCTCGGGCGGGTCCGTCGCCGGACCGTGCTGACGCCCGAATGCCGCTCGGGAGCTACTCCCCAGCGCATCCTGTCGAAGTACGTGCCGTTTGTCGTGATGTCGAGTTCAGCTGGGGTTCGTTGTCTGCTCCTCTGGATGGAGGATCAGGTCTGACGTCGTCGTATCCGAGCGAATGCCGCCGACAGACGTCCGTCATGGGTCGTGACCTCTGCCCGTTTCTTCGGCTCCGAGCGCAGCGGTGATGTTGCTCTTCACAATGGCGAGCTGGTGATCGAGCAGGTGCTGCTGTTCCTCCGTCAGACCCTGCACCATCGTATGCCGCGTGCCGCGCACGACCGTGGCCACCTCGGCGATGCGGGGGAGCGCCGCCGGCAGGACGTGGACGCGCCAGACCCGGCGGTCGGAGGGCGTCGGTTGCCGCTCGATCCAACCGCCCTGCTCGAGGTGATCGAGCAGGCGCCCCGCGGTCGGTTTCTCGATCTCGAGCTCCTCGGCGATCTCCGACTGCGTTCGTCCGTCCTGCTGCCCCAGAACGGCGAGCACGGCCCATTGCGCCTTGGTCAGTCCGAACGGCTGCAGGCGGCGGTCCAGGAGCTTGCGGTGCAGGCGCGCGGTCTCGGCGATCAGGAACCCGAGGCCTTTGTCGTTGTCGTCGATGATCATGCGTTCAGCTCGTATCTTTGGGCATTGCTGCGGCCTGTCACGTCGGCCGCGGCTCGTCCACGACTATCGACAAGCAGTCATATAGTAAGCTAGCTTATTATAGTCTAGCTGGTGACTTGGATGAGGCACTGAACGGCTCGAGTGCATCGGAGTTGTTCTCCGAATAGAACGAATTTACATCAGCACAATTTATCATTTTCATTGTCTACACTCGAAGAACGTCGGAAGATCAGATTGTATTTCAACGTATAGTCATGCAATCGATAAGTCGATATGCTTCATATTGAAAAACGGTAGGGTCCGACGGGTGTTGTCTTGCTGAGGACGGCTCGCAAATGCATTGGCGCTGCGAAAGAAAGTGTCATGAAGACGGTTCTGTGAAAAGCGGCGCTGTCGAGACATCGAGCCGGCGCACGAGCGCGCACGGCCTCGTGTCCGTCATCGGCCCGCCCACAGCCGTCCCAGGGACACGGCCGGCCCGGACAGCAAGCATCCGATTCGATCCACCAGAGGTCACCTGATCAGAGGGCACACCATGCAAGTCCGCCAAGCCAAGCTCGAGCCGGCACCGATCGCACCGTTCGTCCTGCCTGCCGAGGTCGAGGAGATTTTCGCAGCCGCACCGTCCGTCACGTTCGCCAGCACGGTCCAGGAGCTGACGGCGCTCGCCACGCGCGACGCCGTCAACGGCTGGCAGGAGGTCGCCTATGACGTGCCCGGCAAGGGCCGCGTCGTCGAGGCCGTGGTCTGCCGGGCCAAGAACGGCGTCGTCGCCAACTACACCGAGCTCTACATGCGTCGGCGCGACCCGGACTGCATGGTGATCGGCGACCAGCGCCCGACCGACAAGCCGCGCTTCGAGGAGCGCTTCGGCGGCCCGTTCGAGCCGCTGCGCCGGCGCACCATCGAATGGCTGAAGACCCAGCCGCTCGCCGCCTTCGCGTTCCATGCCGGCCGGCCCGGCAAGGGCACCGACGCCCTCGTCGTCGCACCCGACAACGCCGGCTTCTTTGCCCTCGGCCTCGCGCTGCTGCAAGGCATCCTGCGCACCGACGAGATCCCCGAGGGCTTCTCGCCGAAAGCCGTGATCTATGTGGCGCCGCCGTTCCGCCACACCGACTTCGACGGCAAGCAGATCGTGGTCCACCGCCGCACCTCCGGCGGTCACGAGCTCTACAGCTACAATCTCTATCCCGGCCCGAGCGCCAAGAAAGGCATCTACGGGGTGCTCCTCAATATCGGGGAGCAGGAGCACTGGTTGACGATGCACTGCTCGACCGTGCGGCTGGTGACGCCATACGGCAACAAGCTCGTCATCTCGCACGAGGGCGCGAGCGGCGGCGGCAAGAGCGAGATGCTGGAGCACGTCCACCGCCGCAGTGACGGCCTGCTGCGGCTCGGCCTCAACCTCGTGACCCACGAGGAAATCACCGTGCCGCTGCCGCAGGCCTGCGAGCTGCTGCCGGTCACCGACGACATGGCGCTGTGTCACCCCTCGCTCGACAAGGGCCGGGGCAAGCTGACGCTGATGGACGCCGAGAACGCTTGGTTCGTCCGCTGCAACCATCTCGACCACTACGGCACCGACCCGCACCTCGAGAGGCTGTGCATCAGCCCGCCGGAGCCGCTACTGTTCCTAAACGTGCAGGGCCATCCCGGCGCCACCTGCCTGCTGTGGGAGCACACCGAGGACACCCCGGGTGTGCCGTGTCCCAACCCGCGTGTCATCATTCCGCGCAACATCATCCCGCGGGTGGTGGAAGGTCCGGTCGACGTCGACATCCGCAGCATGGGCGTGCGCACCCCGCCATGCAGTGCGGATCTTCCGACCTATGGGATCATCGGCCTGTTCCATCTTCTGCCGGCCTCACTCGCCTGGCTGTGGCGGCTGGTCGCCCCGCGCGGCCATGCCAACCCGTCTATCGTGCAGACCGAAGGCATGACGAGCGAGGGCGTCGGCTCCTATTGGCCGTTCGCCACCGGGCGCCGGGTCGACCAGGCCAATCTCCTGCTCAATCAGATCATCGAGACGCCGGAAGTCCGCTACGTGCTGATCCCGAACCAGCACATCGGAACATGGGAAGTCGGCTTCATGCCGCAGTGGATCACGCGCGAATATCTGGCGCGGCGCGGCGGCGCCCACTTCCAGGCCAGCCAGATGAAGCCATCGCGCTGCGCGTTGCTGGGCTTCACGCCGGGCTCGATCGTGGTCGAGGGCAAGACCATCGGCAGCCAGTTCTTCCGGGTCGAGAAGCAGCCCGAGGTCGGCACCGCTGCCTACGACGTCGGCGCCGAGATCCTTGCTGCGTTCTTCCGCCGCGAGCTCGAACAGTTCCTGGTGCCGGATCTCCTGCCGACCGGGCGCCGGATCATCGAGTGCTGCCTGTCGGGCGGCAGTGCCACCGACTACCTCGGCGTGCTCGACCTGCCGCTCTTCGACCCCGAGGAGTGAGATTTGGAGCAGTTCGACTACAAGTTCCGCAAGGTCTACCAGCCGGCTTTCGACAAGGTCCCGGCGGAGGCGCGCGCGCATCTGTTCGGCGTCGACTACGTCCACATGCGCGGCAAGCAGGGCGGCGACTTGTTCGTCACCCGCCACGGCTGGGGCTGTGTCGAGTCGATCCTGCCGGAAGCGTGGTTCGTCGACGAGCGGTTCCGCAAGGTCGGGCGTGCGCTCGCCGGTGCCACGGGCGCCGTCTATCGCGTGCCGGTGGCGCACCGGGCGCGATCGAACTTCGCGCTGGTGGTGAAGTTCAGCCGCGCCGCGCAGGACACCAGCATCACCGTGCTCGACGACGGCCTCCATCTCGATCGACAGGAGAAGGCGCGCGTCGAGGAGGCGGAGTTCCTGTCGCCGTTCGAGGAATTCGGCAATGTCGTGCGGCTTCGCGCGGCGGCGAGATCGGCGATCCCGACCAAGCATCCGCTGGCGATCTATTCGCCGCCGACGCGCTATCTCGATTGGCAACTCGGGCGCAACTCCGGCATCGCCTGGCGCATGAACCGGGCCCTCGAGGCGTCGCAGCGCGGCGTGCCGGAGGAGCGCCGCATCCGCTACGACTGGGAGCGGCTATACATCCTCCTGTACCGCTGGATCGACGGCTTCGACGCCGAGGCGGCGATGAAGAGCGGGGCGATCTCGCGCGAGACGATGGAGGCGCTCGGCCAGGAGGCGCGCAACGAGCTGCGCCGTTTCGGCTGGATGGTGTGCGACCACAAGCCCCGCCACGTCATCATCCGGGCGGCTCGCTCCGGCCGCGGAATCCTCGCGAGCGAGCGCCGGATCAGGTGGGCGCTGATCGATTACGAGCTGCTCGTGCTCCGCGAGCCCGCCGGCGCGAGCGTTCCGACGGAAGAACCTGCTCGCCGCGTTTCGGGCTGACTGGCAAGACACGACCGACAAGACATGACCGACAGATCGACGATGGGCCGATGCGTCACCGGTCGGCACGGGGCCGCCGCGGTTCCGCGGCTGCCGACGCAGCCCGATCGAACGTCGACCGGACGAGACCGACCGGGCACTACCGCGTCCGACGGTGAGCTGGTCAGGCACAGCCAGTGGCGGATCCGACCTTGACCCTCGATACGACTCCGCCGTGCGCCGGTGCAAACGCAAGCCGCATCGCCTCCCACCTCACGCTGGAGTCGGATGCCGCCGCTCTCCTTGCGGCGGTGCATACCGTGCGCGCCGTGGTGATCGAGCGATCCGCCGGCCTCCTGGCCGGCTGGTCCGCGGCGCTCGATCGCCCGGCCTTCGCCGCCGGCGCCACCAATCTCGCCCATTATCTGGCGCTGCGCAGCCAGGACCTCAGCGCGCTGCAGCCGCGGCTCGCCGCCCTCGGCCTGTCGTCGCTCGGCCGCAGCGAGGGCCGCGTTCTGGAATCGCTCGACGCGGTGGCGGCGACCCTCGCCCGCCTCGCCGGCGTGGACGGCCCGCGCCATCCCGACCGCGCCGCCTTCGGCGCGGGCGCCGCAGCCCTGGCGCGTGAGCAAGCCGCCGTGTTCGGTCCGGACGGGCGCGGACGGCTGACACGCATCCTGGTGACGCTGCCGGCGCGCGCCGCCGAGGACGCGCCGTTCGTCGCCGACCTCGTGGCCGCGGGCGCCGACTGCGTGCGGATCAACTGCGCCCACGATTCGGCCGCGACCTGGGCGGCGATGATCGCCAATGTCCGGGCCGCGACGGCCGCTGGCGCGGGCGCCTGCCGCGTGCTCATGGACCTCGGCGGGCCGAAGTGCCGCATCGTCGAGATCGCCGCGCCCGGGACCACGCGCCTGCTGCGCGGCGACGTCTTCGCGCTGGTCGACCGCATGCCCCGCACCGCGCCGCGCCGCATCACCGTACGCTCCAATGTCGACGACCTGGTGAGCCGCTTGCGTCCGGGCTTGCCGCTCTATGTCGACGACGGTCGCATCGGCGCCAGCATCGAGGAGGTTTCGGCCGACCGCGCCCTGATCCGCGTCGAGACCGTCCGCAGCAAGGGCCTGAAGCTGCGCGTCGACAAGGGCTTCAACATTCCCGGCCTCGATCTCGGGCAGCCGGCGATCACCGACAAGGATCTGATCGACCTCGATTTCGTCGCCGGGCAGGCGGACATCGTGGGATGCTCCTTCGCCCAGCATCCAGCCGACGTCGCGCTGATGCAGCGCGAGCTGACGATGCGGCGCGGCGACCGCCCGCCGCAGCCGCTCGTGCTGAAGATCGAGACCCCGCTCGCCGTGCGCAACTTGCCGGAACTGATCGCGCAAGGCGCCGGTCGTCAGCCGCTGGCCGTGATGATCGCGCGCGGCGACCTCGCCGTCGAGCTCGGCTTCGGCCGGATCGGCGAAGTGCAGGAGCAAATCCTGTGGCTGTGCGAAGCCGCCCATGTGCCGGTGGTGTGGGCGACGCAGGTGCTGGCAGGACTGGTCGCGGAGGGGGCGCCGAGCCGCGCCGAGGCGACCGACGCCGCCATGGCCCAACGCGCCGAGTGCGTCATGCTCAACAAGGGCCCCTACCTGGTCGAGGCGGTGCGCTTCCTCGACGACCTGCTGCGGCGCATGGATCGCCACCAGCACAAGAAGACGCCGCAGCTCGCCGCGCTCGACGCCTGGAGCGCCCTGTGACCGCCGGCGCACCCCGCCGGGTCGGACAGGGAGGCGACCGACGCTTGACTCTCGCGTGTCGCCATCGAGAGCCCGTCCGGTGTGTGCGTGTCACCATCCGGTGCCGAGGCGTGCCGAGCTCTCGGCCGTGAACACATCGGCGTGAGACGCGCGGCGCCCTCGTCGCTCACGACCCGGATGAGCGGCTCACCCCGTGGTCTTCTGACCCATGGCGATGGCGTTGACGGTGAGGAGGAGGGCGTGCAGCGTCGCGTCGTCGTCGCTCCGTCGCCAGTCGCGCAGGAGGCGCACCTGCTCGGCGTGCAGCCAGGCGAGCCCGCGGGCGCGCAGCTCGAGCGTGCGCACGAGGCGCGGGCGGCGCTCCGCCGCCGGGCGCCCGAACAGCGCGCGGAGCGCGTGGCTGGCGAGCGCGTGCTCGGCGAGAATGCGCGCGAGCAGCTGTTTGCGTAGCGCAGCGTCCTCCACCAGCGAGGCGTAGTTGCGCATGATGTCGGTGTCGGCCATCAGGAGGCTCGCCTCGACATTGTGCAGCAGGTAGTCGAGAAACGGCCAGTCCGGCAGCGCGGCGCGGAGCCTGACGAATTCGTCGGGGCGCTCGCGGCGGAGCGCGTCGAGCGCGCTCCCGACGCCGTACCAGCCGGGCAGATGGAAACGCGCCTGGCTCCAGCTGAACACCCACGGGATGGCGCGCAGGTCTGCCAGCGAGGGCTGCCCCGTGCGGCGTGGCGGGCGCGAGCCGATCTGGCTCTCCTCGATCGCGTCGACCGGCGTCGCCTGCCGGAAGAAGGCGACGAAGCCGTCGGCCTCGACCAGCGCCCGGTAGGCGGTGAGGCTCGCCGCCACCACCTCGCTCCACAGCGGCGCGAGCGGGTGGGCCGGCGCTTCGCCCGCGGCGTGCAGCATCGCTGTGCGCAACACGCCGGCGGCGAGCCGCTCGAGGTGCAGGCTGGCGGTGACGCGGTTGGCATAGCGCTGGGCGATGACCTCGCCCTGTTCGGTCACGCGCAGCCGGCCGGTCAGAGTGCCGGCCGGCAGCGCGGCCAGGAATGCGTCCGTGGGCCCGGCGCCGCGGCCGATGGTGCCGCCGCGGCCGTGGAAGAACTCCAGCTGGACGCCGTGCTTGCGCCCGACCCGGGCGAGGCGCGTCTGCGCCTGATGCAACGCCCATTGGCTGGCCAGGATGCCACCGTCCTTGTTGCTGTCGCTGTAGCCGAGCATGACGGTGCAGCCGGGCTCGGCCCAACCCTCGCGGTTGCGCGTATACGCGAGCGTGCGCGCCGTCAGCGGATGGGCGAGGAAGGCGTCGAGGATGGCGTCGCTGGCGTCGAGGTCGCGAATGGTCTCGAACAGGGGAACGACCATCATTTCGCACGCCGGACCGTCCGCGGTGTCGGTCAGGAGGCCGCCCTCGCGCGCCAAGAGGTACACGGCGAGCAGGTCGGCGACGCCGCGCGTCATGCTGACGATGAACGGGCCGAGCCCCGCCATCCCGTGCCGCTCGACATGGATGCCCAGCATCCGCATCAGCGCGACCGCCTCTGCCGCTTCGCCGGCGAGCCGCGTGTGGGCGCCGGCGAAGGGACGCGGGCTCGCGAGCTCGCGATCGAGGAAGGCGAGCTTCTCGGCCTCGCTCCAGGCCGGATAGTCGGTGCGCTCCGCGCCGCCGGCCGCGAGCAGCCCGGCGATTGCGCGGTCGTGGAAGGCGCTGTTTTGGCGAAGGTCGAGCCGCGCGAGCGTGAAGCCGAATGTCGCGGCCTGCGCAGCGAGCGGGCGGACATCGATGTCGGCCACGACGTCCGCCTGCACGATGCGCAGCCCCGCTTCCAGCGCGCCGAGGTCATCGACCAGTTCATGCGCGGCGGCGTAGCCGCCGGACGCCCCGGCGACTGTGCGTTGCAGGCGCGCGCCGAGCAGGTTGACATATTGTCGCCAGGGTTCGTCGGCGTTGCGGGCGAGCGCCGGCTTGGCGGCCTCGCCGAGCCCCGCGATCAGTGCCCCGAAGCGCTCGCGCAGGCTCGCAGGCATCGGCTCCGGCCCCGCGGCGAAGCTCAGTCGCGCGGCGAGCCGCGTCAGTCGCTCCGTCATGAGCCGCAGCGCGCCCGCGCGCAGGCGGGCCAGCATGCCGGCGGTGACGTCGGCAGTCACGAACGGATGGCCGTCGCGGTCGCCGCCGACCCAGGTGCCGAAGCGCAGCCGCGGCAGCGGAGGCGGCGCGCTGCTGAAACTGGTGCGCCAGGACTGCTGGAAGCGCAGGTCGGCGAGCTCGACGACGTCCGGGAACACCGTCTCGAAATAATGCAGAACATTGACGATCTCGCTCTGCACGTCCGGCCGGGCGAGGAAGATCTCGCCGGTGCGCCACAGCCGCGCGATCGCGGCCGCCGTGCGCCGCTCCAGGATCGCCGCCTCGAGGTCGGTCATGGCGCGCGTCTCGCGCTCCAAGAGCAGCAGATAGAGGGCGCGGTGATGCTCGAGGACGGTCGCGCGCTTGGCCTCGGTCGGGTGGGCGGTCAGCACGACCTCGCAGGAGCTGGCGGCCAGCGCGGCGCGAATGGCCGGCTCTGAGCGGCCGCGCGCCTCGAGGTCGGCGAGATTGCCGCCCCACAGGCCGGGCTCGCTCTCGTGGCGGCGACTCCCTCGGCGGCGCATCTGATTGGCGGTGTTCTCCTCGACGATGTTGAGCAGCTGGAAGGCGATCGACAGCGCCTGGCAGCGCGCCGCCGAGTCGTCGTCCGGCTCGGTCGGGAGGTCGGCCGGGTCGAAGCAGCGGCGGAGGAATTCGGCCACACCCGCGCTGCCGTCCTCCGCCAGCACGCGGCGCAACAGTCCGAGCAGATGCAGGAAGTCCGCCGACCACTTGGCGAACTCCTCCTCGAGGTCGGCGGAATCAGGCATGGCCGCTCCTGCTGTCGCGGTAATCCTCGAGAGCCTACCGGGTCGAGACGGCAGGCACCAACGCGGCCAATCGCCCCGCGTCCGTCACGACGGCGCGCGGTCGCTCACCACGAGCCGTGGCCGCGAACTGGGGCAGCGGATATGGACGACCGCGCCCACGTCTCCGTCGTGACCATTCCTCGCACAGCCGGCGAGATCGCCAGCGCGGTGATCGCGATGCCGGTCGACCCGGCCGGCGGCGTCGAGTACGGCCTCGTCATCCTCGCGGTGGTGATCATCAACTCGACGATCGGCTTCGCGCAGGAGTACAAGGCGAGCAAGGCGATCGAGAGCATCGGCGCGATGGTGCCGGAGTTTGCCACCGTTCAGCGCGACGGCAGGCGCGTGCAGGTACCGGCGGTCGAGCTGGTGGTCGGCGACGTGGTGTTCCTGCAAAGCGGCTACAAGGTGCCGGCCGATAAGCGTCTCTTGGACTTGCGCGCGCTGCATATCGAGGAGGCGACCCTAACCGGCGAGTCAGTTCCGGTGGAGAAGGTGACCGAGCTGATGGCCGAGAACGCCGGGCGGGGCGACCACCGGAACATGGCTTTCAGAGGCTCGCCGGTGACCTATGGTGCTGGTCTGGGCGCGGTGACCGCCACCGGGAACGGAGCCGAGCTCGGCCGCATCGCCCCGATGCTCGACGAGACCACCGCGATGGAGGCTCCACTCAGCATCGCCCTGCACAAGATCGGCATCGTGCTCACCGGCGCTGATCGTTTGGGTGGCGCCGATCGGGGTCGGCCGCAACGCAAAGTTCGGCGTGGCGAGCCCTCCGGCTGGGCTCGAGGGTTGAAGCATCGGGGGTACGACGAACGAGAAGCATCCAACGTCGGGTCCTACCGTAAGGGATGGTGGCGCCGATCGAGCTGAACGAAGATGCTGTGGTCGCGCGGTACAAGCACAACGCATATGAGGAGAGGCGTATTCACGGCGTGGGTCTCCCTCGGACACGACCGTGGGCTTCCGCGCCATCCAGCCGGCCTTCGACGCGCCACCCGGATCCGCGCGCATCACAACGTCCATCGCCCCGTTAGCCGAAAGTGTCATCGCTGGCCGACGAAAAGATCCCGGAGCGGCCAATGCCGACCCGGGGACAGGTTTCGGTTCGAGTCTCGGCGCGGACCGAACGCATTTGATTCGATGACCTCATTCGATCAGGGTCTTGCGGACCACATCGGTCATGGAGAGGACCCCGACCGGTCGGCCGTTCTCGGTGACCACCAGCCGATGCATGCGCCGCCCGGTCATCAGGCTGACCGCCTCGCTCAGAAGAGCGTCCGCGTCGCAGGTCGCGCAGCCAGGCGTCATGATGTCTCGCGCCAGCAGGGCGCGCGCTTCGTCCGAGGTCCGGCCCTGGCGGGCTAGCACAAGGTCGGTCTGCGAGACGACGCCGACCGCTTTGCCGCCGTCCATCACCACGACCGCATGGATGTCGTTGTCGATCATCGTCTTGGCGACGTGACCCACGGTGTCGGTCGAGGCGCAGCCGATGATACCGCGGTGCATCAGCGCAACGACCCTGGTGCCGTCATCCGCGATCGTCACCGGCGTCACCGGCCCGGCTTCGGCGACACTCGGCAGCGGGATCGACATCGGATAGGGATGCGGAGTCGTGTGGACATCGTCTCTCGGCATGACCGGGTGTTCCAACGCGATCGGCGCCTTGGCGGTCACCCCGAGGCCGAACTCCTTGGCGCCGACGAGCACCGCCATATTTCCGTGTGGATGCTTGTTCTCGTACATCAATTGATGGGCGAGCGGGATTTCGTCGTAGGTGAAGGCCCGCGACAGACAGGGATCCAACTGGCCGCGGAACGCGAGCTGGTTCATCTCGTTGGACTGCACCGTGTTGGCGAAATGCGACCCCTGCAGCCGCTTCTGCCGCATCCACAGATAGCGCAGGTCGACGGTGGCGTTGTAGCCGGTCGTGCCTGCACACACGACGACCATGCCGCCGGTCTCGCACACGAAGATCGAAGTCGGAATCGTGGTCTCGCCGGGATGCTCGAACACGATGTTCGGGGCCCGCTTTTCGCCCAGCACGTCCCAGATCTTCGACCCGAACGCGCGGACGCCCATCAGCCACTTCGCATAACCGGCGTTGTCCTTCCAGTGCGGCAGCAGCCCCCAGTGTTCGAACTCGTTGCGGTTGATGCAGCCCGTCGCGCCGAGCTTCATGCAGTAGTCGAACTTGTCTTCGCCCGACACTACGGCGACCGAGGTCGCGCCCGCCGCCTTGGCGATCTGGATCGCCATCGAGCCGAGGCCGCCCGCGCCGCCCCAGACCAACACGACATCGCCCTTCTTCACGGCGTTGACGCCCCAGCCGTGCAGCATCCGCCAGGCGGTCGCTGCGACCAGGGTGTAGGAGGCCGACGCTTCCCAGGTCATGTGCTGGGGCTTCGGCATGCACTGATGGGCCTTGACGCGCGTGAACTGCGCGAAGCTGCCGAAATTGGTCTCGTAGCCCCAAATTCTGAACGTCGGCGAATACATCGGATCGCCGCCGGCTTTGACCCACCGGCAGTCCGGGCTGTAAGTCCCGCAATGCAACACCACTTCGTCGCCGACGTCGACATTGGTGACGTTCTTGCCCACCTTGTAGACGATGCCGGACGCGTCACTACCGCCGATATGAAACGGCTCGGGCTCGCCGGCCTTGTTGCGCGCCGCGATGACGTTGATGGGGACACCGAGCCCGGCCCACACATTGTTGTAGTTGATGCCGGCCGCCATGACGTAGACCAGCACCTCGTCGTCGGCGATTGTCGGCGTGTCCACGACCTCCTTCTGGAACGCCTCCAGCGGCGTGCCGAACCGTTCCGCCCGGATCAGCCAGGCGTGCATCTTGGCGGGAACGTGTCCGAGCGGCGGAGCTTCCCCGATCTCGTAGAGTTTTTTCGTACTTCCAAGCGTCGACTGCTGGGCGACAGCAGACATTGCGATCCTCCAATCGTTGGTTTCCAGCGGGCAGGGGTGATGATCGGGAGCCGACTTGGCCTCCCCGCATTCAATCCGTGGGGCGAACGACGTCCTCGTGCGCCAGCTCCCAACGGTCGGGCGAACGCCACAGTCGTGAGCGCAGAAGCTCACGCTCGAAGATGACTTCCTTCGGGAGTCGGTCGAAGAACTTGTCGAACTGTTCTTCGTGGACATGCGCCTGCTTGGGGGCCCCTCGCGGCCGGACGCCACCAGGGCGCAGAAGGTGTCGTCCGGATAGTCAAGGCCCGCCCATTCGAGGTCCTCGTGGCACGATCGATCGTGCTCCTCCTTCGAGCCATCCACCCAGGCGGCCTGATCGGGCTTGTACAAGGCAGCCATCTCGTCACCCCAAGTGTGCAGCCTGGCGTTGACTGTCGGGCTGATCGCGACGGCATCCATTGATCTCGCGCTTCGAGTTCCCGGCGATCGAGGATTCGATTGCATCGCGCACTCTCTCAATGGCCATATATTTGATTATCGGCTAGCGCTACACAAAGTATGAAGATCATATACATCAATGACGGTCTATTTGCAATTTTTTATACTATCACGTTATTTTATATTATTCGTATTCATTTCAACAGTCGAGACAGTATATTTGACGCCCACAGAAAGACGAGCCGGCACGGCCATCAGGAACTTCCTCGAATCACTACAGTAAGCAAGCTTACTATATGCTTGCGAACCGACCAGGAGCCAGCACGGCGACTATCGAGTCGGGTATTGCCGATGGGAGCCGCTCCGCTGTACTCGGGAACCGATCGATGATTGTCCGTGAGGACGACGAGGGCCTGGGTTTCCTTGCTCGGCGACGCCGCACGGTTGCTCCGGACGGGGATCGAACGCCGGCTGCAGCCCTTCGGCCTCACGCGGCGCGGGGTGTGCTGGCGAAGCTCGCCGCCGCAGAGTTCTTGCGTAACGTCGTCGAAGCGATCTCTGACAAGATCCACGCTATGTCGACTTGGCAACGGCATCACGTTCGCCGACCTGCCGAAGAGCAGGTCAGGCCTACCGCAAGGTTCGGCCTGCACGTCTTCGACCGCATCTGCAGCGAGCACGGCATCGATCGTTGCCCGACCGAACTGCCATTCGCTGAGATCAGCAAATGAACCCGGCGACCCCCTCACGCCCCGCACCATACTGGTCGCGATCGGTCGGAACGAGTGGTCGTGATCCGTGACCAAACTGACATGCACGATGCCGCTGATCGACAAGCGGTCGTCAACCCGCGGCTTGCCCCGCGTTGCTATCGGCAGTTACAGGAACAATCGCTCGCGGAGGTCGGCGAATTGATTGGCGGACGACGGGCGCAATCGACGGTTCCGGCGTCGTGTAGAGCGTCGTCTCATAGGGCGATGGCGAACGAGTAGTGCCCATCTTCGTCGACCGTGGCGCGCCATCAACGCTCATCACCCGCTCCATCGGTTCATGAGCCAGGCATGACCGGAGTGCCTCCAGCCGGAGGCACAAAAGTTGAAATTACAAAGAATTACAATTGGCTGGCGTTTCGCTAGCGGTAAGATTCGGTCTTGCATCGCAGACCGGAGCCGAACCCTGTCGCCAAAAACGACCAACAAAACGCGCAACAATCCGTCCAACTCGGGAGGGAGTCATGCCTGACTTTCTCACCCGTCGGAACGGCACCTGGCATTTCGTCCGCCGCGTCCCGAACGAGTTCCGTGCGCTCGACCCGCGCGGCATCGTCAAGCACACGACGAAAATCCGCATTGCCTCCGACCGCAATGGCCGCCGGGCGGCCCGCGTGGCAGGTAAGCTGAACGAGGCGCTGGAAGCCTATTGGCAGGAACTCGCCGAGCGCCACGCGCTCCGAGAGTACAACGGCTATGAGGCGGCCAGACGCCGGGCACGAACGCTCGGCTTCGATTATCTCGAAAACACGCAACTCCTGATGCTCCCCGCCGAGCGTCGGCTGGAAAGGCTCGAAGCCCTCGTCCTGAACGGGATGGCGAACGACGCTGGTGCCCGTGCCGCCCTGCTCGGCACCGAGAAGCGGCCTCCCTTCATGCTCTCGAAGCTGTTCGTGGAGTACGAAGCCGCCACCAAGGACGAAACCAAGGACTTCTCGCCAAGCCAGCTTCGCGTCTGGCGCAATGGGCGGGAACGCGCCCTGAAAGAGTTCGTCAAGCTGATCGGCGACAAGCCGGTGACCGACGTCACGGTCGACGACGGCATCGATTATTGCGAGTGGTGGCGCGAGCGCGTGGTCTCCGGCGAGACGAACGCCAAGACCGGAAACAAGGCGATCGGCCAACTCAGCCGGATGCTCAAGGAAATGAACATCCGGCGGCGGCTCAATCTGCCCGATGTCTTCAAGGGCCTGCGCCTTAAGGGCGAGGTGGAGAAGTCTCGCAGCCCCTTCGAGGCGGAGTTCATCCAAAAGCGGCTTCTCGCTCCGGGGGCACTCACGGGCCTGAACGAGGAAGCGCAGCTTGTCCTGTGGGTGGTCGCCGATACCGGCTTGCGGCTGTCCGAGGCGGTTAACCTTCAGCGTCACTCGATCCATTTGGATGCGCCGATCCCGTATGTGGAGGTGCTGCCGGACGGAAGACGGCTGAAGACCGAGGACTCACGTCGCGAAATCCCGCTGGTCGGGACGGCACTGGCCGCGTTGAAACGTCGCCCGGACGGATTCCCGCGCTATCGCGACAAGGCCTCGTCACTCTCGGCGGTGGTGAACAAGTATCTCGATACACACGGCCTGCGTCCGACCAAAGACCACACGGTTTATTCCTTGCGCCATAGCTTCAAGGATCGTCTGGTCGCTGCCGAGGCTCCGGACAGCCTCATCGACAGCCTGATGGGTCACCGGACCGGCAAGCCCAAATACGGCAAGGGACCGCCGCTCGAACTCAAGCTCAAGTTCTTGTTGTCGATCGCCTTCACCCCGCCCTCCCGGCTGTAGGCGGCCAGAAGCCGACGTGCGCGTTCCTTGACGTCTTCCTTGCGCCGAAGCTCGTCGAGCTCGGCCTCGAATTTCTCGTACATGGGAACGTGCACGTCGCCGTCGATCTCGATGAAATAGGCGAGCAGGAGCAGAGCGCGTTCCATGCGCTCGATGAGGGATTTTTGCTGCGGTTCCTGCGTTTGCACGATCGTCGTCAGGCTGCGGTTGCTCGCGCTTCCATCAGAGCGAGATCGGGTCCAGCTTTCCAGAGCACATGCCTGCGGCATGCAACGGGTTGCCGGAAATTCCGTCCGTTTCTCTGAAGCGCCAACAATCAAACGGTCGCAACCGGAGTCCGTTGGCGCGATTTCCGCCGCGTTCCCGACCGGGGCCGTTTGCCGGAAACGGCGGAATTGTCGGCTGATGGCTCCTGAACCGGATCACCTGTCACGGCAATGGCGAGCGCGACTTCCGGCTTCGACAAGAGAAGCTTGCTCTGGTCGTTGCCATCAAGATCGCGCCATAGAAGCCGCGTGAGATAAGGCTTCGTTGGCGTGAAGCCGTCAACGGGCTTGAACGTCTCAACGCTGAACCGGACGCGCGGATTCACCGCGACCGGCTCGTCTGGAAGACCGCGAAAGCCGTGGTCGTTCGCGAACACCTCGACCGTTTCCTCGATGAGAAAACTGTCGCGGTTGATCAGAACAACCCGTGCCTTGAAATCGCGGGACGTCTGGATTTTCGGCGTTAGTCCTGGTTCAAACAGCTCGACAAGAGCAATATGGTCAGCAGGTATAAGTCGTTTTCCAATTGTGAACATTTCCGTCATTGCGGCCTCCTGTGTGGGTTGAAATAACCGTTACAGAAAACCGCAGGACGATATTCGCGACCAGATGGGCCCTTTGTTATAAATAATTAATTAGACGATCGATCACTCTGTTCGATAGAATTTTCGGGACTTCACGCTGCGTCACTTCTCGAATGCCCCCTCGCCGCTTGCAAGGGCTCAAGTGCCTCAGCAAATCCATGAATTTTGTCGTCATGAACAGCGAGGGGAAGCACATCAGCCCAAACCGGCAAGCAGTTGACGCCGAGGTTTGCGAGAAGCTCTTCCATCTGCCGCCTCACCCCCGGGACCCGCCAAGGAGTAGCGCCATCATCCCAATAGTGGACCTGCTCGCGGAAGCGAATCCAAAGAGAGGGGTCGAGCCGCTCGGGCGGGTACCCCTGCCGAATGCGCCACATTGGCTTGTAGTCTCGCGCAAAGAGCACCTTCGCCCCATCCACCTCGATCCAGTGGCCATAGGGCAAATAGAGACGCATCGGCAGAAACAGCGGCGGCGGATCACGCGGCGAGATGAACTCGAAATCCGCGACGCCTCCGATGTTCTTATGTGTGACGATTGAGGTCGGCTTCCCAAACGACCGGAGGATGACGACTTCACCGTTCCACCCGGCAGATTTAACGACTCCCACCGCCCCGCGCGAACGCTTCGCGGCGGGCGGAAGCACCGTTTGCTTCCAACAATTAAGGCGAAGATCAATTTGATCGGCCAGCGATACAGGACGGCTCCCTGTCAAGTGAGAACCGGCGAGAGCGTATTGCGCGTCACCGTCGGTCACGCCTGCCGTCGCCGCGAGTTTTAAAACAAGTGAGGTGTTGCGTGCGATATAGGATGCCTGATTGAGATTTTGATCGAGTACGAACGGCGTCTCACCTGCATGATTTCTTTCGAAATCATGCCAATCGTCATAACCACAAATCCGGGCTACAGCTGCCCGCACGGATGACAGGGGCAAACCGAGTTTGCGCGCGATGATCTTCGAAGACTTTTTCGGACGAGTAAAGTCAGGAAACGAAAACCGCATGGTCATTCTCCCAATAGCGCCTGAAGCGGGTCTGTCCACTGGACCTGATGGCGCGATTGAAAGTGGCCATGGTCGAGATAATCTCACTTGCCCCTTGGGCTTCGCCATTGTGGACGGCGCGGGAGTGGCTCCGCACTTCGATAAGTTGGGAGCAAATCGTCCGTGTGTCAACACCAGGCCATAAGGCACCGAAAAAAGACGATTAGTCAGCATCCGACTGATTTGATCTCGAACAGTATTGGGATCGGAACCCCGAGCGCTGTCGCGGCTCGGTAGAGCTGCGCCGCCGAAATCCGGTTCAACCCCCGCTCATACTTCTGAACCTGCTGGTACGTGACGCCGATCGCCCTGGCCAAGGCGCTTTGCGACAGCCCCCGCCGCAACCTGTAGAAGCGGATATTGCGCCCGATCAGCAGGTCGAGGGGATCAGGCGGCTTTCCGGGCACGGCCCCTCCCCGCTCTGCCATTCACCGTTGGCTCGGCCTCCGCTGATTTCCAGAACCGCGCGGCGAAGGACGCCTCTTCCGGGCCGCATGCATCGGCATAGATGGCCGTGGTGCTGATGCGCAACGGCGGGGACACAATGGTCATTGTGTCCCCAATGGGCGCAATGGCGGTTCAAATCGTAATCCGCTCCCCCTCATCCGGCGTCATTTCGTCGTGGCGGTGGTCGCGGAGCCGGTTGGCGCGGGCTCCGCTGTTGCGATGGCATTTTCGCATGTGGTTATGACGATGGGGCGGCGGTCATCTTCGGCCTGTCGAATGACCGCTTCCAAATGGGCCGGGACAACATACCAGCTGTTCATCCCCACGAACGAGACTTTGACCGTGCCCTCGCGGACAATCACCTTTCGAACCTCGGCGCGGATTGGTGCGGTCTGTTTCATGGTGTCGCCCCCTGCTCTCTCCATCTCGTCGGCATCAGCTTGCTGGCGCGGTGGCCTTCTGCGGCATGCCGCTGATGTCATGCATGCCTCGATGCCCGTGGAATCCGCTTGCCGATCAGCCTTCCTGCCGGGCCGCGCGACGTCGAACCATGATTGCGCTCCGATCGGGGAGCGGAGAAGGTCGGCAATCGTGCACACCGATCAACTTTTGTTGCGTTCTCGGTTCAGACTCTGCCGAAGGATTCCTGCGCCCCGTACTCTGGTCGGCGTGACATGTGGCACGGCGGGAGCGCGTTTCACCAATCCATTTTTTCGAGGAGAGCGTGATGGCAGACTTGTCGCGTCGTTCCGTGCTGGAAGGGCTGGGCGCGGGCGTGCTGATGGCCCTGTGTCCTGCGACACTGCAAGCGGAAGCGCCGCTCCCGCTGCGCTCGGTCGAGGAGTGCTTTGGCCCCCGGCGCATAGCGCGGATTGCTGAACTGTGCCGTGGCGCACCCGTGCGCGGCAGCATGGCGCGGGTCATTACGAACGCGCGGGACATCTATAATCCACGCCTGTACCAGATGCTCGACGATGATGGGCGGTTTCGGATGCTGCCGGAATACAGGCGGGCCATCACGCTCGCCATGAACGGCTACGAGCCTGTGCGGTTCGAGGTCGGGGCCGAAAGCTGGCGGAAGGTGCTGGCCGGAGAGAGCATCGACGACACGGTCTATTTTCTGGCGTGGCGGATGCGCGTTCCTGTTCCGAATTTGATCTCTCACGATTACACGCCCGATGGTCGCGGGCTCATCACCTACAAGAATCAGCCGACGCCTTACGGAGAAGAGGAGTGATGTTGCCCGCCTCGCGCCGTGCCGTGCTCGCTGGCATCGGTTCTGCTCTGGTGGCCGCGTTCGCGCCCGCCCCCGTGCTGGTGGCGCTGCCACAGCCCATGCGCTCGCTCGAAGACATCATCGGACCGGAAAGGCTGGCCCGTGCTCACTATCTCTGGAATCTGCGGGAGTGGTTGTGGAGCGGCGGGGACACGATGCTCGACGAGCATGGGCGTTTCAACATGGCTCCCGGCTTTCGGGCGGCGCTGACGGCCATCATGAATGGCTGCGATGCCGCCGAGTTTGTGAATGCCGATTATGATGTGGAGGGAATCAAACAATATAATCAGAACGAAACCGTGCTGGCCGTCTTCTCACAGTTCGGCCTGCTGCCCCCGAAGCTCGGTTATGGTCACTTCGGGGCTTGCTGCACGGAAGAGCGGCGCGACGCCTTCACGGTCGGGGATAGCTGGAAGCGCCTCGGCTGGCCGGAGCCGCAGCGCATCGCGCAAAAGGAATGGCATCCCGATCCCGAATGGATGATGACGGGGAAAGCCACCGAGGAGACGCCCTTCCTGCTGAAGCACATCACGCTTGATGCGGGATGGGGTGAACCGGATTTCGGGGACCGCTACCCGAAGAGGCTGGGTCTTTTCCATATGGACTGACTGGCCCCGCCGGACGACAGTGTGCGTCGAGAAGCGATAGAGTCTCGTCCACGCCGGGCTGTGGTGAGGCCAAATTTGTTACAAACAATTTTCCCCGCAGACACGAGAAGAGGCCTTGGCGTAGGGTCCGGCGGTTGAGCACCGGCAAAGGAGCCTATGAACGAAACCGACACACCCACTGTCAGAACGCCGAGCGCGGAAGGCGAATTCCCCGCCATCGCTGATCCGGCGAAGCCGAAGAGCGCAGCGCTGTCGATTGCGGGCGACATTCTTGCCGGTGCAGAGGCAATCGCCGAATTTCTGTTTGGTGACCGGAGGCGCCGCCGGAAGGTCTACAATCTCGTGGAAAGCGGGCAGCTGCCGGTCTTCCGCCTCGGCGTGAACATCTGCGCCCGAAAGAGCGTGCTGCTGGACTGGATCACGCGGCAGGAGCGCGGCGAAGCAGCCGCGCCTTCAATGCTCTCCAAAAGCGGAGACCACACAAGTCCGCTGCGGTGATGGTTGGAGTGCTCAGGTGCAGATAGAAATGTCTGTTGCCGAAAAGTCTTCGCCCTTGAAGAGCAGCGGAGCCTTCATCGACTTGGCCAGCGCGTAGGCAACACAGTCGCCGAGGTTGAGACGGGCTTTCGGATGGATGCCTTTGCCGAAACGGCTGTAGGCGTCGAGTGCCGCAGTGATCTGTGGTCCTGCGAAGGGCACGACCTCGATACCCAGTTGGTCAATCAGCGCGGTAAGTTCGAACGCCGTCTCCCATCCCCGTCGAGCCCCGATCACGATGCCAGTCTCAAAAATTGTCAAGCGACATCCGG
>NZ_JBEOMB010000106.1:0-10439 GCF_046000175.1 Rhodoplanes sp. SY1 | reverse complement strand
CGCCGGGGCGTCGGCGACCATCTGCTTCTCCTGCTTCATCGGCGTCATCGGCAGGGTCGTGTAGGCGACCACCGGGTCGGCGCCCACGGGCGCCGGCTCGCGCCGCGGCCAGGCGAAGTCGTCGGCCCGGCCGGCCGGCGAGGGCATCGCTTCGCCCTTCTGCAGCACCTTGGCGGCGACCGCGTCGAGCGCCGCCGTCTTGGTCTGGCGCGGCGCGCCGACCAGCTGGTCGTCGCCGTCGGCGGCGATCGGCACCATCGAGAGGGTGATGACCGGGCCGGAGAGCGGCCGCGCCGTGCCGGCCGGCCGCGACGGCGCGCCGGGCGCCTCCGGGGCGGCAGCGGGCAGCTCCGGCTCCTTGGCCGGCTCGTCGACCGGCAGCGCCACGGTACCGCGCGCCGTCATCCAGCGCTGCAGCTCGCGCTCGACATAGTGGGCGAGCTTGCGGGCGCCGGCCTGGGTGAAGTGGACGCCGTCGCCGGCGCGCAGCCGGCGGATCTGGCCTTCGACGTCGGGGCCCTGCTGGGCGAAGCGGCCCTGCTCGTCGACGAAGCCGTCCCACACGTCGATGTAGACGATGCCGGCCTTCTCGGCGCGGCTGCGGTAGAGATCGTTGAGATAGCCGAAATCGGCCATCGAGCGGGTGCCGCGCACCGGCGGCAGGCCGACCCAGAACACCGGCACGCCCTTGCTCTTGAGCGCCGCGATCGTCTCGTCGATGCGCCGGATGTAGAGCTCGGACCAGCGCTCGGAGCGGAACTCGTGCAGGGCGCCGCCGGCCTGCGGGGCGTCTCCGCCGGCGGCGTCGTCAGTCGCCGGCGGGGCCGGCTGGCCGGGCTGGGCTTGCTGGCCGGGCTGCGCGGGCTGGCCCGGTTGCGCGGGCTGGCCGGGCTGCCCCTGCTGACCGGCGCGACCGACGGCGGCGCGCGCGGCGCGCGGCTCGCGGATCGGGCGGCGGTCGTTGACGCCGATCATCATCACGATGAAATCGGGCTTCTCGGTTCCCAGCACCTCCTGGAGAGCCTTCGGCCAGTCGGGATGCTCGCCGCGCGGATCCGAGCGCACGTCCTGGCGGATCAGGCCGGACTGGGTGCGGTGCTTGCGCACGACGCCCATCTCGGGCGATTCGGCGAAGGCCGTCTCCAGGCCGTAGGCGAGCCAGTCGGCCATCGAATCGCCGAGCACCACGACGTTCGTGGTCGGCGTGCCCTCGTGCTTCTTGGGCGGCGGCGCCCTGGAGAAGTCGGGCGGCGGAGCGGCCTGACGCTGCTCCTGGGGCGGCGCGAACGGATTCCAGAATTGTTGCTGCTGCTGCTGGCGCTGCCGCTGGTACGGGTTGGCGAACGGGTTCTGGAACGGGAAGCGATCGTCGAACAGTTGCGCGCGCGCCGGCGTCGCCACGCCGCGGACGAGGGCGCCGGAGAGGACCGCGGCGGCCGCCTGGGCGACGATCACGAGCGCGACCGTGACGAGCGCGCCGAGCAGCCGGCGGATCGGGGCTGTCTGCGCCGGAAGTCCCCGGGCCGGGCTTCCCTGGGCCGGGAACCGGTCGGTCGGGCGCCGCTGCTTCATGGTCGATATCCGCTTCCGGAGGGCCGGCCCGATCGGCCGGGTCCGATGGGCTGGTCCGATGGGTCGTGTGCCGTCCGCCCATGGCAAACGACCGCCGCCACGCCGGGCGCGGCGACGGTCCGCCAAGATCGTCGAAGAAGGCGGCGTTTTCAAGCCGCGGCGGCCGGCGGGGCCGCTGCGGCGGGGTGAAATCCGGCGGCTCCGAAACAGCCTAGCGAGACCGCAACCGGTCCAGCAGGGCCGCCGAGGCGAAGCCGTCCGGGGGCAGCCCGGCGGCGGCCTGGAAGCGCTTGATGGCGGCGCGGGTGCGCGGCCCGACCCGGCCGTTGGGCGCGCTGCCGATGTCGAAGCCGCGCCGCACCAGATGCTCCTGCATCTCGTAGCGTTCGGCGGCGCTGAGCACCCGCTCGTCGCGCGGCCAGGGCTGGACGATCGGCCCGCCGCCGCGCATCCGATCGGCGAGATGCCCGATCGCCAACGCATAGGCCTCGGCCGGATTGTACTTCATGATGGCGCGGAAGTTGTTCATCATCAGGAAGGCGGGGCCGCGGCGGCCGGCCGGCACCAGGAGATAGGCCTTGTCGGTCGGGCGCGGGAACGCCTCGCCGGAGGCCCGCCGGATCCCGAGCCGCGCCCACTCCTGAAGGGTCATCCAGCGCTTGCCGTCGGCCATGAGGTAGTCGAAGCCCTGCGGCACCACCACCTCGTAGCCCCAGGTGCGGCCCGGCTCCCAGCCGTCCTTCTTCAGGTTGTTGGCCGTCGAGGCGATCATGTCGGGCATCGAGTCGACGACGTCGCGGCGGCCGTCGCCGTCGAAATCGACGGCGTAGCGCTTGAACGAGGTCGGCATGAACTGGGTCGGCCCGAAGGCGCCGGCCCACGAGCCCTTCAGGTGCTCGGGCACGACGTCGCCGCGGTCGAGGATCTCGAGCGCGGCCAGGAACTCGTCGCGGAAATAGGCCTGGCGGCGGCCGACGCAGGCCAGCGTCGCGGTCGAGCGCAGCACCGAGCGGTCGCCGATCTGGGTGCCGAAGTTCGACTCGACGCCCCAGATCGCCGCGACGATGTGGCGGTCGACCCCGTAGGCCTTCTCGACCGCCGCGAAGGTCGCGGCGTGCTGGGCGAGGATCTCGCGGCCGCGCTTGATCCGGGCCTCGCTGACCAGCAAGTCGAGATAGTCCCAGAACGCCTTGGTGAACTCCGGCTGGGCGTCCATCAGATCCATCAGCCGCAGCTCCGGCGTCAGGCCGGCCGTGAGCGCGTCGAAGCTCTGGCGCCGCACGCCGCGGCGCGCCGCCTCCGGCCACATCTGCTGGACGCAGGCCGGAAACCGCGCGGCGGCGGCCTGGATCGCCTGCGCCGTCATCTCGGGATGGCCGGAGCTGCCCGGCTCGCCGCTCCACGGCCGCTCGCCCGGGACGGTCGGGACGCCGGCCGGCACGCCGCCCTGGGTGTTGACCGGGGTGACGCTGCCGGTCGAGCGGCGACCGAACAGGTCGTCCAGGAAGCTCTGCGCGGCAGCGGGCGCCGCGGTGCCGGCGAGCCCGCCGGCCGCGACCATCAGGGCCACCAGCGCGGCGCGGACCGGAGCCCTCGTCCTCGTCGTCCTCATCGCGTCCCTCCGTCCGGCTTCGCGCGGGTCCGGCCCCGAGCGCGGTCCCGTCGCCCCGAGTGAAGTCCGTGGCTCGTTAGTGCCATCTTAATCGCGCGTGGCGTCGTCACGGCGCAATTGCGGCGTCTCCGCGGCAGTGTCGCGCAACGCTCTCCGCGACCTCGCGGCGCGGTGTCCGGCCGCCTGTTTATCCATGGACTACGGCGTCGCGCCGTGGTTCTTTGCCGCGGCTCCCGACCCTCCGTCGGCCTGCACCATTCATGCGAACAGCGACATGACCAAGCCCATCCGCAAAGCGATTCTTCCCGTCGCCGGTCTCGGCACCCGGTTCCTGCCGGCGACCAAGGCCATGCCCAAGGAGATGCTGCCCGTCGTCGACCGCCCGCTGATCCAGCACGTGGTCGACGAGGCGCGCGAGGCCGGCATCGAGCACATCATCTTCGTCACCGGCCGCAACAAGGCGGTCATCGAGGATCACTTCGACCGACAGTACGAGCTCGAGGTGACGCTGACCGAGCGGCGCAAGTTCGCCGATCTCGAGCATCTCGAGCGCGACCTGCCGATCCCGGGCCAGACCAGCTTCACGCGCCAGCAGTCGCCGCTCGGCCTCGGCCACGCGGTGTGGTGCGCCCGCGATATCGTCGGCGAGGAGCCCTTCGCGCTGCTGCTGCCCGACGTGCTGGTGCAGGCCGAGCGCGGCTGCCTCGCCCAGATGATGGACGCCTACAACGAGGTCGGCCAGCGCGGCAATGTCATCGCCGTCGAGGAGATGCCGGACGACAAGCTGCACATGTACGGCGTCGTCGGCGCCGGCAAGTCGACCGGCAAGGCGTTCGCCGTCACCGAGATGATCGAGAAGCCGCCGCGCGGCAAGGCGCCCTCGAATCTGATCATCACGGGCCGCTACATCCTGCAGCCCGAGATCTTCGGCATCCTGGAGAACCAGAGCTGGGGCGCCGGCGGCGAGATCCAGCTCACCGACGCGATGATCAAGCTGGCCATGAACCAGCCGTTCTTCGGCGTGAAGTTCGAGGGCCGCGCCTTCGACTGCGGCTCCAAGATCGGCTTCCTGGCCGCCAACGTCGCCTACGCGCTCGCCCGCGACGACATCGCCCCGGCGTTCCGCACCGAGCTGAAGCGCCTGCTCGGCGAGTGAGTGATCAGGTCGGGTCTTACCCTCTCCCTCAGGGAGAGGGTCGACGCGCGAAGCGCGTCGGGGTGAGGGTTTACGGCGCCGATGGCTGGCCTCGGCACCCCCTCACCCGGATCGCTGTCGCGATCCGACCTCTCCCCGCCGGGGAGAGGTGAAGGAACGGGCCGCCGCTGTCGTGATCAGGCGGCTCGCTTGTCGCCGGGCGTCCCGTGCATCGGTCCGTCTCACCGCTGCAGGCGCAGGCCGACCGTCACCTGGGTGGCGTCCCAGTCGACATTGGCGACGTCGGAGCGCAGCCAGTCGTGGCGCAGCTCGGTCTTGAGCTGCACCTCGCGGGTGAGCTTGTAGAGCAGCGCGAGCGACACGAGATAGCGGTGGTCGACGCGGTCCGATCCGACATAGGAGTCGATGCCGGTGCCGATCTGCGCCGTGCCGATCAGCCAGCGCCGGAAGGCGTGATCGACCTGCAGCGTCAAGTTGCGGCTGAACACGCCCGACAGGCCCGGCACGATGATCTCGGACGCGAAGGTGGTGCCGATCAGCTTCACGGTCGTCAGGTCCGATGCCGTGTAGGTGAGCGCCGCGTCGATCGTGAGGCCCGACATGTCGGTGAGCTGGTCGTCGACGTAGAAGCGCCACAGCCAGCCGAGCGACGCCTCGCCGGTCAGCTTGCGCGAGAACTCGAAGGTGCTGCCGGCCTTGACGAACAGCCCCTTGGAGTCGCGATCGTAGCCGTTGCGGTCGATCTTCTGCGAATGGATGCGGGTGTCGCCGCCGCTTTCGACGAACGGCTTCAGGCCCGGCTTGAGCTCGTAGGCGACGCGCAGCGCGCCGCCGTATTGATTGTACTCGCGGTCGGCGTTGCTCGACGTCGTGCCGTCGGCGAGCAGCGAGTCCGAGTACACTTGGTGATCGAACGTGCCCTTGCCGGTCACCTCGAGCCGATTGAATCCCTGCGTGTAGCCGAAGGTCGTGCCGACCGTGGTGACGAGCGGGAACCGCTTCAGGCCGGTCTGCACGTTGGGGCTGCCCGGATTGTCGGTCGAGACGATGGCGCGGGCCTCGCCGTCGAAATGCGACAGCTTGTCGACGTCGTAGCGGCCCGTCACCCGCGAATCCATGGTCGGGCGGTCGATGATCTCCGGCGTCGCGGTCGACGCGACGGTGCCGGGAAACTCGACCACGGGCGGATAGGTCTGGCCGTACCAGGTGTAGGTGCCGCGCAGGTCCGCATTGAGCTGATGGCGCTGCCAGTCGGAGCGGATGATCAGCTCCGGGGCGACGCGGGTAAAGCCGGAGCCGGGGAGGCCCTGGATGCGGGTCGGGTTGGTGTCGTATCCAGTCGTCGTCTCGATCGCCGGGCGCAGCGTGAAGGCGCCGACCCGCACGCCGGTCGGGGCGAACGGGTCCGCCTCGATGCTGACGGCGCGGCGCGGGATGATCGCGGCGACCGGCACGTTGAGGCGCGACGTGGTGTCGATGTCGGGCCCGCCGCGGCGGCGCAGCCGGTCCAACACCACGACCGGGACCTGCTGCGGATTGGTGCCGCGCACCAGCGGCGCCGGCACCGGTGCCCGCTTGAGCCGGGCCGCCTCCTGCTGGCGCTGGGTGAACGACAACGTCACCCGCGGCTTGGCGGCGTTCCGCGAGTCGAACTGGGTGGTCGGCCGGGCCGGCGGTCGCGACCCCGCCGGGGGGGACTCGTCGATGGCGCCGAAGCGGGAGCGGCCGTCGGGACTCGGGGCGGTCGGGTCGGCCGGCTCGAAGCCCGGCGCGAGGACGCCGCCGCCGTCACGGGTCGGCGCGAACAGGCCGGGGGCCGCGGCAGCCGGATCGGGCGTCGTCTGAGCCCCGGCCGGAGCGACCGCCGCGATCACCAGCCCGGCGCCGACGATCGCGCCCGGACCGAGCCATGCGGTCGTTCGAGAGCTGGGGCGCGGCAACGATACATCCTCCACGCCGGCCGGCGGCACGAAACTGGTCAACCGGAATAGCGCCGGTATGGTTAACGCCCGGTTCACGGGCGTTTCCGCCCTGTGTCGGCGACGGTTGCGCGGCGGCGAAAAACGAGTAGAGACGGCGCATGTCAGACGTCATCCTGCCGCCCGGCGACCCGCCGTCCACCGAACCGCCGTCCAGCCACATCCCGGCCGAGCGTCCCGCGATCGATCGTCCGGCCGTCGAGACGCCGCCGACCGATCTCGCTCCCGGCACCGACCACGATCTCGTCGAGACCGGCCTGCGCACCCTGGAGGCGGAGGCGGAGGGCATCGCCGCGCTCGCCGCCGCGATGCGGGACGGGCTGCGGGCGCCCTTCACGGCCGCCTGCAATGCGATCCGGGCGGCGCGCGGCCGCGTCGTGGTCAGCGGCATGGGCAAGTCCGGGCACGTCGCCAAGAAGATCGCGGCGACGCTCGCCTCGACCGGCACGCCGGCCCTGTTCGTCCATCCGGCCGAGGCCGGGCACGGCGACCTCGGCATGATCACGCCCGACGACGTGGTGATCGCCCTGTCGTGGTCGGGCGAGACCGTCGAGCTGCGCGCCCTGATCGACTATTCGCGGCGCTTCTCGATCCCGCTCGTCGCCGTCACGTCGGACGCGGCGAGCACGCTCGGCAAGGCGGCCGACGTCGTGCTGGCGCTGCCGCAGGCGCGCGAGGCGTGCCCGCACAACCTGGCGCCGACCACCTCGTCGCTGATGCAGCTCGCGCTCGGCGACGCGCTGGCGATCGCGCTCTTGGAGAGCCGCGGCTTCACGCCGCTCGATTTCCGCGCCCTGCATCCGGGCGGCAAGCTCGGCGCCGCGCTGAAGTTCGCGCGAGACCTGATGCACACCGGCGAGGCGATGCCGCTGTGCCGGCTCGGCGCCCGCATGGGCGCGGCCGTGCTGGAGATGTCGACCAAGGGGTTCGGCTGCGTCGGCATCGTCGATGCCGAGGGGCGGCTCGTCGGCATCGTCACGGACGGCGACCTGCGCCGTCACATGCGGCCGGACCTGATGGAGATTCCGGTCGATGCGGTGATGACGCGGCGGCCGATCTGCGCCAAGCCCGACCAGCTCGCCAGCGAGGCCCTGCAGGTGCTCAACCGTGCCAAGATCACGGCCGTGTTCGTGATCGACGGGGCGATGCCGGTCGGCATCGTCCATCTGCACGACCTGTTGCGGATCGGGGTGGCCTGATCAGATGCGGCGCGCGGGCGCCGCGCCGGGACGCGCGGGCGGCCGCCGACGACCCGGAGCCGACCGGGCTCCGGGCCCACCGACGGGGGCTCAGGGAAGCCGCCGCATCGCTTCCTGGGGGCGCGTCAGGGTCCAGTGGATCGCCTGGGCGCGATTGGGGACGCCGAGCCGCGCCAGGATCCCGGAGACGTGGATCTTCACGGTGTTCGGCGAGATCGCGAGCATGCGGCCGATCTCGATGTTGCTCAGCCCCTTGGCCATCAGCTCGAGCACCTGACGCTGGCGCCGGCTGAGGGCGACCGACGGACCGGTCCCCTTCGGGTCGACGAGGGCGTGGGCCTCGGGCAGCTCGACCGCGTCGGGCCCGGTCGCCGCGGACCGCATCGAGCGCTCGATCGTCTCCATCATGCGCTCGAGCCGGGCGTTGAACGGCTCGACCCCGAAATCGTCCTTGAGGACGACCGGCTTCGGCCGGTCAGCCGAGGGGGCCGGCATCAGCCGCGAGATGTCGACATGCAGGAGGATGGCGCGCGCGTCGTCCTTCGCATACGGGAAGCCGAGCATCAGGAACCAGCTCTGGCTGGTCGGCGTGTGGCACGGATAGATGAACGAGAGGCAATCGACCCGGCCGTTCAACAGCTGGGTCACGCCGTCGATGATGCGGCCCGATTGCTCGTCCGCGAAGGCGCAATACTGAAGATAGTTTTGGCCGATGCCGCTGTTCGGCAGGCCGAGGCCCGCGCTCTGAGCGAAGTCTCTCCAGCCGGAATTCGCTGCCAGAATGGTTCCGGAGCGGGCCAGAATGACGATCCGAACGGATTGTCCGGAGAACAACGTTTCGCTGGTCGCAAAAGCGCGTTCGAACTCCGGATGTGTGCTGCACGTCGCGAGGTTATCCATCATAAGCTTTGCTTCATATCCTACGATGAGCTGCATAGTCCGAGTCGCCATTTAAATTTATTCTAAGTAGATCGACCGGTACAGGCAGTTCGCCGAGGTGGATTAACTGAGCCCAACTTCGATTCATGAATTGCGGCCGCGGAGGGTTAGCCCACAAGGTTTAGTAAGTTGACCGAAACCGATCATGTTCTCTAAATGTTCGATGAATATCATGGTGTGTGCCCGTCCAGGTTGTGGCCTCGCGTCGGGAATTCATTTCAAAAATGCAGCGATCACGCTGCGCCGTCCTGTGGTTAGCCCCGGAATTCGGGAAGACGACACACCGAACTTGTTCTGTTCTGCATTACATGACGGGGTGTACGACTCGCAACCGCGCAGAGATTCGGGTTGTATAACCGCAGGATGACACCCATCGCCGATTTTCGGAGGTATCGCGGAGCCCCAGATCTCACAAAAATGCGAGTTCGGCGGCGGCTCGCCATCGCTTTCGTAAACGTCCCGTCATCATGTCGGCGTCGCGTCATCGCCGAGAAGGGGCCGGCGCGGGGTTCTCGGGCCGACCACGACCCGAGCCGCACGCCGCTCTCCTCCCGCCCCTTCGGACCGACGCTGCCGCCCTCGTCCGCCGGTGCAGCCGCGCCACACTGGATCGACTTCGTGCGCCCCGGCGTCCGCGCACGCTTGACCCCCGCCGGCCGGCGCGCCACGGTCGACACGGGGGAAGTGGGGGACTGGCCATGAGCGCCACTCGGAAATTCGTCCGGTTGCTGGCGACGGCTGCGGCCGCGGCGCTCACCGTGAGCGTCGCGGCCGAAGGCCGGGCCGCCAACCTGTTCGAGCTGAACTTCTGGCTCTCCGGCCCGCGCTACGACGCGGTGGTGCCGCTGTGCGAGGAGTCCTGGCCGCTCCTGCAGATTCAGAAGGCCTTCGCCGAGAAGGAGCGCCGCTTCTGGAACTCCGACCTCGCGATCGTCGGGTTCGAGCGGGTCCACGAGGTGAAGTTCATGCCGTGGGCCTCGGGCACCATCCCGCGCCGCTTCTGCACCGGCCGGGTGCTGACCTCCGACGGCAAGGCTCGCACGATCAACTACTCGGTCGCCGAGAACACCGGCTTCGCGGGGGCGAGCAGCGACGTGGAGTGGTGCGTGGTCGGGCTCGACCGCAACTGGGCCTACAATCCGGCCTGCAAGATGGCCCGGCCGTAACGGCTGGCGCGCCGCGGCCCACTCTCGCTCCCTGCCGGGACTCCACGGGCATTCGCTGGCTGGACGATCGTCACGCCTTGCCGCCGCGCCCCGCCGCGACTTCGGCCAGCGCTGCCTTCACGGCGAGAAAGTCGCGCCAAGCGAGGCGCTTGGCCAGCGGCTGGCGGAGCAGATAGGCCGGGTGGAAGGTGGCGATCGCGCGGATCTCGCGCCGCCCCGTGTGATACGTGAACCACCGCCCGCGCGTCTTCATGATCCCCTCCTTGATGCCGATCAGGGTCTGGGCGGCGGGCGCCCCCAGACACACCAGCACGGCCGGATCGGCGAGCTCGATCTGGCGCTTCACGAACGGCAGGCAGGTCTGGGTCTCGATCGGCGTCGGGGTGCGGTTGCCGGGCGGCCGCCACGGCACCGTGTTTGCGATGTAGGCGGCCGTCTCCACCGGCCCGTGGCGGTCGATGCCGATCGCCGCCAGCATGCGGTCGAGCAGCTTGCCCGAGCGGCCGACGAAGGGCAGGCCTTCGAGATCCTCGTCGCGGCCAGGCGCCTCGCCGATCAGCATCAGGGGTGCGCCCGGCTTGCCGTCGGCGAAGCACAGCTTGTTGGCGGTCGCCTTGAGGGCGCAGCCCTCAAAACGGGCCAGGATGGCGGCGAGATCGTCGAGCGTGGCGGCCGTGCGGGCCGCTTCGCGGGCCGCCATCACGGCCGCGTCGGGGGCGGCCGGAGCGCCGCCCGACGCGGCACTCGCGGGCGGAGCAGTCGCGGACGGGGCAATCGCGGCCCGGCCGGCACCACCGTGCTCGCGCGACGGCGGAC
>NZ_JBEOMB010000105.1:0-9670 GCF_046000175.1 Rhodoplanes sp. SY1 | reverse complement strand
GATCGCAGCTCGGCGTCGACCGGCACCAGGTAGTTCTCGCCGCCGAGCTCGATCCCGTGGCCGGCGAAATACACCATGGCGATCTCGGCCTGCCCCGCCGCTCGGGAAAACTCCAGCAGCGCACGGCGCATCCGGTCGTAGTCGACATCCCCGAGCGAGGTGACGGAAAAGCCGAGCCGGCGCAGCGCGGCCGCGACATCGCCGGCGTCGTTCGGCGGGTTCGCCAGCCGTGAGGTGGCGCGGTAGCTCGCGTTCCCCACCACCAGCGCCACACGATTCTCGGCGTGGCTCACGGCGAGGCCGGCACACAGCAGGACGGCGACGCAGAGCGCCTTCAGCACGGAACGCATCGAAGCCCCCAGTTGCTGCGAGCCACCCCTACTGGCGATCTGCCACACCGCGGAAGCGCCGATAAGCCGCATGCCCTCACCGCGCCTGCGCTGCAGTTGACGATCATTCTCATGCCGCCGCACGGCGACCTGATCACTTGGCAACGATTTCGGGGTCGGCCACCCAGCCGGTCATCACGATCGTACCGGTCTCGCGGTGGCGCAGTGCATAGACGAACGGTCGGTTAAACTCGACCTTCACGGTCGACGGGCCGGGCTTGAGACCGCGGGTCGTCTCCGCCACGGTCACGGAGGCGGCCTCGGTTCCGGTCTCGTCAATCGAGATGACAGTCTTCTGCCGCACTGCCGACAAGGCGATCCCGCTCGCGAAGCCGGCGAGCTGCGTCTTGGACGAAAGCCCAGAGGCCAACCCCATCTTGGCCAGCGCGGAGAGGAGATCGTGCTCGCCCGCGCCGGTGAACTTCGGCACTGCGAGCCGGACCGCGGTCGGTTTGAGGCCTTCACCGGCGAGGAGATCGCGGGCAGCCTCGAATGCCTTCGGCGCCGCCGGCGCGTCCGTCGTGGTCATCAAGGTCAGGATGAAACGTGGGTCGCCGTAGGGGAGCTCGAGCGCCGCGAACCGGCCCTTCCCTGCGTAGCGAAAGGTCTGCTCGTCGAGCATCATGGTCGGCCGATCGACCGTCGAGCCATCGAGCCGGTGGAACGGCCGCGGTGCGGTCGCGGACGGGTCGAACGGGATCCGCCAGCAGTCCTTGAACACGAAGGCATCGATCGCGACCAGCGACGGCGAGGAGCCCGGCTCCATGATCTTGCTGATCCGGCCCTGGGTCCGGTCCGACGCCCATTTGTCGATCTCGGCGAGGGCGGCCGGGGACGCGAAGTCGACCTTCTTGATTGCGATTCCGCTCGCAGCTTCGACCCGGTCCTCGATCCCGGGCATCAGGGTGAGCCTCTGGTCGACGAACAGGCCGTCGGCGGTCGCGAACGGGGCGCCGGGACGCGTGCCAGCGACGGCGAGCAGGCGCGCATCGGCGCGGATCTGATCCGCCGCGCCTTTGGCGGTGCCGAGGCGGAGCGTCTTGGCGATCGCCTTCCTCATGGCGTCGTCGGCGCCGAGGTCGAGGGTCGACAGCACGGCGGCGACCCCCGACGGGGAGACGGCGACGCTCGCCTTGCTGTCGCCCGCCACCGCCTCGAGGAGGTCGAGCGCGAAGATCACGCGCGGACGAACGCGCTCGATCGGGGCAGCGGCGACGGCGGCCGTGTCGACGCGACAGGACCGCGGCGCGGCCGTCGCGGCCGCCGGCGTTTCCTTCGGGGCGGCCGGCGTCTCGGTTGCGACCGGCGGAGCTACGGGCACGGCCGCTGGGCCGGCTGCTTCCTCGGCGAGCAGCGGGCTCGACAGCGCGGAAACCAGCAGCGTGGTCGTGATCAGGCGAATCGGCAGTGACGAGCACATAGGAGGCCCTCGGTTCTCTCGATGTTCGGTCAAGGCGCCGGCCGTGGGGCTGTGAAAAGCCCCTGGAGCCCGATCTTCATGTCGCTGGTCTGCACCTCCTTTTCGAGGAGGTCGACGACATCGAGCGCCGCGACCCGCTTGTCGAGGGCGCGAATCTTGACGATCAGCGAGTCGAGCGGCTTGTCGCTCACCACCAGCACCAGTGTGTCGGCGCCGAACGGCGGCCGGGCATCGATGCCGCCGAAGGTCCAATCCTTCGGGAGCGTCGGCGGATCGCCCTTGTCGGGATAGGGATAAAGGAACTGCACCTGCCCGGTGCCGGTGATGTTGAACAGGAGATAGTGTTCCGGTTGGTCCGACCCGGAGGCCTGCCGGCGGGGATCGACCACCACCACTTCCTTGGACAAGTAGCGCCGGTCGCCGCCGGCGAGCCGGATTTCGCGCGGACGAGGTCGCGACAGGGCCAACAACCGGCGGAGCGCGACCTCGCGCTCAGCTATTCCCGCAAGCTCGTTGCCGCCGAGGTCGCTCGCGACCAGGTCGCCGCCGCTCGAGTAGGCGGTCCGCGCCTTCACGTCGAGAACGAGATCGGCCTCCTGCTTCGACGCCGCCGGGCGCAGCTCGAACATGCCGTTGCGCCCGGTCGAGGCGGCGATCGGGGCACCGCCGAGCACGTGGACCTGGACGGTGCGCGAGATCGGCGCCGGGTCCGGCACCGCCGCTGCCGCGGTCAGGTCACGCGACACGTCGATCAGGATCTGGTCGAAATTCGCCCTCGGCCGGAGATCCGGATCCTGCTTGTTGCCCGAATAGGTCCGCACCGTCGCCTTGACGTAATCGACGACCTCGCCGCGGCTGACGACGCCGGGCCGTGCCGTCGGGGCGTCGCCGTCGATGATCCGGGCGAATGCGAACGACAGCGCCCCCCGCCGGGTGTTCGAGCCTGGTGGGATCGGAACCTCCGGCGCCTTGGTGCTGTCGTCGACGGCGGCCAGGAAGGTGACCGACGGAAGCGCTTCAATTTCCACGGGGGCCGGCAAGGCCGCGAGCAGACCGGCGAGCGGGTCCTCGCCGTCGCGATAGCGGTAGGGCTGGACGACCCGATAGGAAAGCTCCTCGATCTCGCTTTCAGGGAGCGGTGCTCGCGTCAGGCCGCCGGCGTGGCAGGTGTCGGCGACGAAGACGGTGCGTGCGCCCTTGGCGTCGAGCTTGCGGAGTCGGACGTTCATCTCGGTCCCGGCGATCCGCTCGCGCGCCGACCCGCCTCGCTTCAAATCGATCCGCCCGTTCGAGTCGGGTAGCACCACGTCGGCGAGAAGGAAGACCTCGTGCAGTTCGCCCTCCTGCGTCCCGGGCGGCCGGCGCGCTCCCCATTGCTCGCGCGACCCGTGCCCGGCGAACGCGATGATCACGAGGTCGCCACGCCCGGCCCGGTCGATCATCTTGTCGATCGCCGCCAGCACCCGCTCTCGGCTCGCCTCCTTGTCGCGGAATACTGCGAGGTCGCGCACGCCACGCCGCTGCAAGGCGGTGGCGATGTCCCGGGCGTCGGCGACGGCGCCCTTCAGCGGCCGTACATTGCTGTAATTGTCGATGCCGACCACCACGGCGCGGGTTTCGGCAACAGCCTGAGAGGAACAGATCACCGCGAACACTATCGGCACAAGCTTCAGTCGACGAAACATGTCTCTGCTTCCGGATAGTGTTGAAGCATCGTGTCGCGAAAAAGGGCTATTCCGACGTCCAGTCGAACTCGACGCGCCGGTTGAGCTCGTCGATCTGATCCTGCGTGTAGTCCGCTGGATTGGCGATCGCGCGGGGCTCGCGCTTACCCTTCCAGGCAGCCTCGATCCGGCCGGTCACGTTCTTGGACCGCAGGAACTGGACCACCTTTTTGGCCCGTTTTTCGGACAGCTCGAGATTGTAGGCGTCGCTGCCGATCTGGTCGGTGTGTCCGGTGACGGTGATCCTGACCGGATTCCGCTCCTTGAGCATGTCGGCGAAGGCCTCGGCCGCCTTGGCCCCGATCGGGGTGAACTCGTCGGACTTGTAGACGAACAGGATCGCCGAGGGGACCCGGATCGCTTCGGGCCCCCGGTCGAGCAGAGCGCTATACGCGCCGTCAGGATCGCGGTCTTCCGGCGCGCGGACCAGAACAGCATTCGGTCCGGCCGCCGCCAAGTGGCGCGTCTCGTCGGCGCGACGGGCCAGATAGGCGAGTTCCGTGCCCAGACGTGCCTTGACGGTCGGATCGTTGCTCGCGTCACGCGCGACGATCTCGATGGCGCGTTGGTAGGCCGCGGCGGCCTCGCCGAAAGCTCGGCGCTTCACCTTCAGGTCGCCGAGCGCCCGCGCCGCCTTCCACGACGCCTCGTACCCGGCGGCCTTCTCGATGAGGCGCGCTGCCGCCTCGGCCTGGCCGAGCTTGTCGCGCAGGCGGTCAGCGTCCACCAGAATGCGGTCGGCCAAAGCGGCTTTAGCGGCGCGCATGTCCCTCGGGCCGCAGTCACGCGCTCGCGCGATCTCGTCGACCAGCCTTTCGGCCCCGTCGAGATCGCCAGCGGCGAGTGCCGCCGCTAGTTTCTTCGCCTGTTCACCGCAGCCGGCGAGAGCTGGTCCCGCGAGGAGTCCAGACCCGAGAAGCCCCGAACAGATTATGGTGAGCAGCTTTGTGTTGATCTTTATGAACATGGTATTGTCACCCGGTCAGCACTTTTGCTGGCGCCAACGTCGATTTCAGCTGCCACTGTAGTTAGTTGTTTCAAAGATAGGTGTGGGTCGGATTTCGTGCGAGCGCCGCGTCGATGGGGTCGACTTTGAACTGCTCTGTGATAGCCTACTATGACGTCACCGCGAGCCGCAATCGCCTTCGATCTCACCCCCGTCTGGTCACTGCAGGAACCGCTCGGACAACCAGGGACGTTCATGAATGCCGAAGCACGCCGTCGAGCCCCAGCCTCTCCGGACCAGCAAATCTGCCACCGGCGCGGTGCCAGCAACGGCGGACCTAATGATGATCGACATGGAGGCGTCACCGGCAACGGATCTCGTTTCGATACACGGGACAGCCAAATGCCGTGTCGCCGATCAGAACAGAACTGAGCACGCAAAACCGGTTGCTGTAGCCGTCTTCAAAGATCACATGGCTGGTGCGACCATTGACAGCCAGCAGTCGGTCTTCGTTCGTGGCCGTCGCGTCGAAGATCACCGCCATCCCGGCGGCTGGAGTCGTGAGCGCGAGCGGATTTTCGGATGGCGTTTCGGCCCGCACCGCAAGAGCGATGGTCATTATACAAACCGTCGCAAGGGCGACGACAGAACGACGGTTCATGGGTTCTCCGTATCGGTTGCGCGAGGCATCGGGCGCCGCGGATCGGAAGTTAGGCTGAACTTCTCTGGCAATACAGACGACGGGCTTCCAAACTAATTGGTGGCATGCAAACGGCCTGCCGGGCCCACCCCTCAACGGGACGGGCAGGCGTGATTACGGTGTGCCTCGTTCGATGGCTGTGGCGAGCCGGCCGATGCGACTTGGGTGGAGGGTCGACCGCCGCTCCGGGTCGGGTCCCGGTCACCCGGAGAGAAGAAAGGACGTTCTGGAATGTCGCTCGACCGCAGGTTTTTTATCGGATCGATCGGGACCGCTCTCATCGGGATGCCGATGCTGGGCGGAGCGGGGTCCGCGTGGGCGGAGCCCGATCCCCGTGATCTAAGCGTCGTCTCCCGAGGCTCGAAGCCGGCGTCCGGTCGCGGCGGTCGGCCCGTTCAAGTCAGCCTCGAGCCGATCGGCGCCTCGGTTCTGCGGATCGGGTCGCCGGTGCGGTTCCGAGCGTCGTCGAACCAGGCCGGGTTCGGGCACCTCTACATGGTCGGCACATCCGGCAGGGTCGTGATGGTGGTCGAGAACCTGCCGCTCGGCCGGCGTCGCACGGTCGAGCTTCCCAAGCCCGGCCTGCTGATCCGGGCGACCGCGCCGGCTGGTGACAACAGCGTGCTGTTCGCGGCGTCGCGCGACCGTTTGGCGGGTTTCGCTGGCAACGGCACGACGACCACGCCAGCCGAGATTCAGACCGGCGCCAATGGTCTCCTCGGCGAGCTGACGGCGCGCCTTTCAAAGCTCCCCCGCGGAAGCTGGGGCCTCACCACGGTCAACATCAAGGTCGTCGAGTGACCCGCGCGGTCCGTTCGACCAAGGCGCTCAACTCGGAGAAACAGACATGTCCAAATACGTTCTGAAGTGCGGCATCGCGGCCCTTTCTCTGATGGCCGCGGGCGGTGCGGGCGAGGTCCGGGCTCAAACCGTCCGCGACCTGTCCGTCGAGCAGAACCAAGCCTACCAGATCGGCCAGGTCACCCCCGGGTCGCTCTCGGTGATCACGCTGCTCGACCGCCCCGACGCCACCTATGCGCTCGGCGAGTCCGTTCGTCTCGCCGTCAAGACCAGCGACGACGCTTATCTGACGGTCTTCAGCATCGGCGCCTCGGGGAAGGTCACCCAGCTGTTTCCCAACGCGACCCAGCCGAGCAACCGGGTGAAGGCCGGCGAAACGGTCGAAATCCCGCCCGGCGGCAGCGGCACCCGGATCAAGGTCACCGGCCCAGTCGGTGCCGAGCTGATCAAGGTGATTGCGACCTCCAAACCCGTGACCCTCATCCCGGACGGTCGGTTCGTCGCCAACAACGGCTTCTTCCGCAGTCTCGAAGGCGGGGTCGCCGATTTCAAGCGCGACCTCGAGGTCGTGACCCGCAATCCGCGGCCCGACACCAAGATTGCTATCGTCAACCAGGTGATCAAGACGGTTCCGGCGCGCACCGCAGCAGCCGGGCAAGGCGTCGTGATCGTGCCGGCTCCGGCGGCGGTGCCGGCCTCTGCGCCAGTGTTTCCGGTCTTGGGCGCCTCGGCCCAGACCTTCCCACTGCTGCTCGCGACCGACAAGACCACTTATCGAACCGGTGAGCGGGTCACGATCGCTGTCACCTCCCTTCAGGCATGCCACCTGCGGGTGCTGCAGGTCGACGGCAGCGGCCAGGCGCGCCAGCTTTTCCCGACGAGCGCGCTACCGTCGGCGCAGGTCGGCGCGCTGCAGACCACGATGATCTCCGGAGGCCCGGCGCCGCAGACCGTCCTGGCCAACGCCGCCGGTCCAGGAACACTCATGGCGCTTTGCACGACAGAGCCCCCGGCGACCCCGATCGTCGTCGTGAAGTCGATCGCGGATGTTCTCGGCACCGACGAGCGGTCGAGCTTCGATCGCGACCTTGCCGTGGTGTCGAGCCGACCGGCCGGCACCGTCGGCTTCGCTCAGGTCTCGTTCACAGTCACGCCCTGACCGCGACTTCGGCGCGCGCTCGTCGTCATACGTCGACGGGCGGGTGCAGGGCGCGAACCAGTCAAATGGGGATTCTTCTGGAGTCAATGCCATGAATGACCACCTACGGCTCGGGCGCAGCCACCACGCAGGCTGTGGGGCAGGCGTCGCGCTCCTGCTGGCCGCGGCGATCTGGGCCGCGCCTCCTGCGGCCGCTGCCGATGACCGCGGGACGGGCCGCATCGACGACGAGAACGCGACCGAGGAGCTCGTCGTCACCGACCCGTCGATCGACGACATCATCGCTGCGCGTGATGTCAACACCCGTATCGTCGGCGGGACCATGGCAAGGCGGGGGCAATGGCCCAGCATGGTGGCGATCTATGTGCGCCGGCCCGGGAAGGCGGCCGCCAATTTCTGTGGTGGAACTGTCATCGGTAAGCAGTGGGTGTTGACCGCCGCGCACTGCGCCGCGTCGATGAAGCGTGCCCAGGCCGAATCGAGTGCAGTGTCGTTCTTCGTCCGGGAAGGCACGATCGACCTCGAAGGCAAGGACGGGCGCGATATCCCGATCACCGGCATCGTGTCCCACGAATCTTACAAGCCGCACCTGATCCTCAACGACGTCGCCCTGCTCGAGCTCGCCGGCCGAGCCTCGGCGCCGCTTCAGCCGCTGATCGCCCGGACCAAGGTCGGCGACATGGTGGTGCCGAAAAAGGTGGGGACGGTCACCGGGTTCGGGGTGACCGCGGAGGGCGGCCAGGCCTCGGCACGCCTGCGTCAGGTCGATCTGCCGATCGTGGAGCGGAGAACTTGTGCGAGTGTCTACGGCGACGATCGGATCACGGACGCGACCTTCTGCGCCGGAGACCGGGAAGGCGGTCGGGATTCCTGCCAGGGCGACAGCGGCGGTCCGCTGTTCGTGCCGGATTCGGCCGGCAAACAGGTGCAGGTCGGGGTCGTGAGCTGGGGCAGGGGCTGCGCGCGAAAGGGCTATTACGGCGTCTACGCCTCGGTCGGCATCTTCCAGAGCTGGATCCGGAAGCATGTCCGCGACGCCGTCTTCGTCGATCGTCCCGCCGGGGGGAGGCCGCAGGGAAGCGCTGCTGCCGCCGTCGACAATCTCGGCCAAGGCGCGAGCGAGACCCCGAAGCCGAGCCATCTCGCTCAAGTCACGCTCGATATCGCGCAGGGCAATCAGGTCAAAGTCGGGTCGTTCATCGAGGTGCGGGTGACGTCGTCGGTGTCCGGCGCCGTCGTGGTCTATAACGAGAATCCCGACGGCCATTCCTACCAGCTCTACCCCTCCAAGGCATTTCCGGCGCCCGGGCCGAACCCGAACGTCGCCCGGATCGAGGCCGGTAAGGCGTTGTCGATCCCCTCGGCGTCCCAGCGCGCCGAGGGCTATCGCTTCGTCATCAGGCCGCCGACCGGGACCAACCGGCTGCGTGCGGTGGTCGTTCCCGCCAATGCGAAGGTGGAGGAGATCATCGGTGCGCACGCCGACGGGGACGAGATCCGCGACCTCGGGCTCATCATCAACGACATCGTCGACGCCGAGCTCGAAAGCCGGGGACCAGAGCCGATCAAGCTCGGGCCGACCAATCGCGGTTCGGCCGAGCTGACTTACGAGATCGTGCCGTGATTCGTGACGCCTCGGCTCTGCGGAGAGGTGCGCGGCCGAGCCGGGCAGATGTTCAGACGAGGTTCGGAGCGTTCGGTTTTGTGCCGAGACGAGGGCGCGAGCATCGCGCCGATCGGAGGGCGCGCGTCTTACCAACGGCAGAGTGCGCGTGGAGGTTCGGGCTACTTTCGGGGGCTTTTGATGCGTAGGTCTTGAACTATGATTTGCGCCGCGCTGTTGCTGGTCGTCGCTTCGGCGTCGCGGTTCGCGACCGTGGAGCGGAGGAGGTGCGGCAGTTCTGGCCGGCGCGCCGCCATCCCATCGGTGTGGCGGGCTGGCGGCTTATCGGCGCTGTCGCGGAGGGGGGGCAGCTTGCCCGTCGAGGTGGCTCGTAGCATCTGGGAGCTTCGATGCGTTCCGTGCTGAAGGCGCTCTGCGTCGCCGTCCTGCTGTGTGCCGGCCTCGCGGTGAGCCACGCGCAAACGCGGGTGGCGCTGGTGGTGGGGAACGCGACCTACCGCGCCGCCTCGCGGCTGGCGAACCCGCCGAACGACGCCGGCGATGTCGCGGCCGCGCTGCGCCGGCTCGGCTTTTCCGTCACCTTTCTCGGGGATGTCGACTACGACCGGATGCGCCGTGCGCTGCTGGAGTTTTCGCGCGCGGCGGGACAGGCCGAGATCGCGGTGGTTTATTTTGCCGGCCACGGGATCGAGCTCGGCGGCGAGAACTATCTGGTGCCGATCGACGCCGAGCTGCGATCGGACCGCGACGTCGAGCACGAGACCATGCCGCTGCGCAGCGTGATGGCGAGCGTGGCGCCGGCGCGCCGGCTGGGGCTGGTCGTTCTCGACGCCTGCCGTGACGATCCGTTCCGGCCCCGCATGGTGCAGACGGCGGAGCGCAGCCCGGACGGTGACGCGCGGGCTCG
>NZ_JBEOMB010000104.1:0-1110 GCF_046000175.1 Rhodoplanes sp. SY1 | reverse complement strand
GATCGCAGCTCGGCGTCGATCGGCACCAGATAGTTTTCGCCGCCGAGCTCGATCCCGTGGCCGGCGAAATACACCATGGCGATCTCGGCCTGTCCCGCCGCGCGCGAAAACTCCAGCAGCGCACGGCGCATCCGGTCGTAGTCGACATCCCCGAGAAAGGTGACGGAAAAGCCGAGCCGGCGCAGCGCGGCCGCGACATCGCCGGCGTCGTTCGGCGGGTTCGCCAGCCGCGGGGCGGCGCGGTAGGTCGCGTTCCCCACCACCAGCGCCACCCGCGTTTGCGCGTGGCTCACCGCGATGCCGGCACACAGCAGGACGGCGACGCAGAGCACCTTCAGCACCGAACGCATCGAAGCCCCCAGTTGCTGCGAGCCACCGCTACTGGCAATCTGACCCCCGCGACACGGCTGGTCAGCCGCGCGCCCGGCAAGATGATTCGAGGTTCAGGCCTCCAGAGACTACGCCACCCTCGACTCCCACCGATCCCGCGACCGCACGCCGCCTGGATCCCCCGGAGAACAGAAAACAAGACGTAAAAAGGTAAGCATTCAACGGGTGAGCTCCCTCCCGAGCCGGAACCCGTTGTAGCTGCCCCGGACGGCCGGTGTGTTCCTGCCGCGGACGGCGGTGCGGAGGTTCCCTACATAGTCGACCCAGGACCCGCCGCGGAGAACACGACGATTGCAATCCGCTGTAATCCATGCCGACCCATCCGACGGCGCCCCAGAGTAGCTCTCGTGGTAACAGTCCGCCACCCATTCCCACACGTTTCCGTGCACTTGATAAAGGCCCCACGGGTTCGGCTCGAAATAGTCCACTGGAACGGTTCTCTGCAGACCATGTTCCTTCAGTACGTTGCCGGATGCGACCATGCCGTAGTTCGCCTGTTTCGTCGATATCGACGACCCCCACCAGAACGGCGTCTGCGTCCCCGCTCGCGCCACATACTCCCGTTCCGCCTCGCTCAGCAGACGATAGTCTTTCCCCGTCTTCTTCTTCAGCCAGTCCACATAGGCCTGCGCATCCGTCCACGACACGTTGATCACCGGGCGCCGTCCACGGCCCCAGCCTTGATCCTTCGGCCGGTACCTGTTGCACCCACCGTCCGCA
>NZ_JBEOMB010000103.1:0-30710 GCF_046000175.1 Rhodoplanes sp. SY1 | reverse complement strand
CCGGCGGCTTCGGCTTGGGCGGCTGGGCCGCCGGGCGCTGCGCCGGCGTGTTCGACGGCGGCGGCGGAAGCTGGGCCGCGGCCGGTCCGGCGAGGACCAGCCCGGCGACGCCGGTCAGCACGGCGGCGATCAGCGGCGCCAGACCGACCGGCGCGAAACGGCGTGTGGTCGTCGCGGCGGACGACCCGATGCGGATGTCGTGTCCCATTCTCAACCCGTCAGAGTCCCGAATCGCGTCCGGGCGGCCGCCGGCGCCCGTGCGCAGCGGTCCGGACCCCGGACTGTCGAGAACGCCCCGGCGCCCCCGCGCCACTGTGCCCCGATTCGCGGCTCTCTAGCGCGCCATTTCGTCGAGGGCGTGGCGGGCGGCCTCGCGGTGCTGCGGGCCGAGATGGGAGACGACCAGCTTGAGGACGCCGGCCAGCACGGCCGCATCGTCGGTGAAGCCGAGCGCCGGCACGATGTCGGGCAGCATGTCGGCCGGCATGACGAAATAGGCCAGCGCGCCGAGGAGGGCGACCCGGACATGGTGCGGGGTGCCGCGGTCGAAGGCGCAGTAATACGCCGCCAGCAGCTCCTCGGCGAACGGAACCCGCGTGACGACACGCTTCAGCTTCGGCCAGAAGCCGCGCCGCACCGTCTCCTCGTCGCGCCGCGCGTCGTCCCGCCCTGCCTGCGCGGGGTCGATCGTGCCGTCGCCGATCGTCCCGTCGGTGCCGAACCGTGCCTGCGTGGCCGCCATGGTCCCGTCCTCGTGGTTCGCCTCGTCGAGAAAATGGGGGTCCGGTGGGTTGGTTCAACCCGCCGGCCGGGCCGGGCGGCGCCGGGCCGGGCGGCGCATCGTCACGCCTTCAGGCCGGTCGCCGCGGCGATGCTCTCCATGGCGGCGGCGAGCGCGATGTCGCGCTCGGTGACGCCGCCGGCGTCGTGGGTCGCGAGCGTCACCGAGACGGTCCGGTAGACGTTGAACCATTCGGGATGGTGGTCGTGCTTCTCGGCGACCAGCGCGACCCGGGACATGAAGCCGAAGGCGGCGTTGAAGTCGGCGAAGGTGAACACCTTGGTGATCGCGTCGCGCTCCGTCGCGTCCTGCCAGCCGGGCAGGGCGGCCAGCGCCGCACGGCGTCGCTCGGCGGTGAGTAGCTCGCTCATCGGGGGTTCTCCTCGTCGCAGGGGGCGCCCGCGTCTGGTGGGCGGCGCGATGCGATCATATCTGCGGAAAGGGGCGACTGGCGACGGGCTTCGCCGACCAGAACCGGAGGCGCAGATGCCGTGGTCCGTGAACATCGGGTCGATCGCCGGCACGGCGGTGCGCATCCACGTCACCTTCGTCCTGTTCCTCGTCTGGATCTTCGGGGCGAGCTGGGCCCAGGGCGGCGCCGACGCGGCGGTCTCCGGCCTCGTCTTCATGCTGCTCCTGTTCGCCTGCGTGCTGGCGCACGAGTTCGGCCACATCTTCGCGGCCCGCGCCTTCGGGGTGGCGACGCCCGACGTGACGCTCTTGCCGATCGGCGGCGTGGCGCGGCTGGAGCGCATTCCCGAGGCACCGGGCGAAGAATTCCTGGTGGCGGTGGCGGGTCCGGCCGTCAACGTGGTGATCGCCTTCCTGCTGATCGTGCTGGGCGGTGCCGACCCGTCGATCCGCAACCTCGCCGCCGTCGACTCGACCGCCGCGTCGATGCTCGACAAGCTCGCGGCCGTGAACATCTTCCTCGTTCTGTTCAACATGATCCCGGCGTTCCCGATGGACGGCGGGCGGGTGCTGCGGGCGCTGCTCGCCGTCAAGCTCGGCCATGTGCGGGCGACCGAGATCGCCGCGTGGATCGGCCAGGCGACCGCCTTCGCGTTCGGCTTCATCGGGCTGTTCGTGAACCCGATGCTGATCTTCATCGCGATCTTCGTCTATCTGGCCGCCGCCTCGGAGGCGCAGCTCGTCGCCATCCGGGCGATGTCGCGCGACGTGCCGGTCGCCGCCGCCATGATCACCCGCTTCGCGACGCTGACGCCCGACGAGCCGATCGAGGCGGCGATCGAGACGCTGTTGAGCACCAGCCAGCAGGAGTTCCCGGTGGTCGACGGCGAGCGCCGCCTGGTCGGCGTGCTCAGCCGCGCCGACATGATCCGGGCCCTCAAGGAGGTCGGCCCGCAGGCGCCGGTCGCCGAGGTGATGACCAGCGACATCCCGCTGATGAGCCATCGCGGCCGGCTGGAGACGGCGTTCGCGACTCTGCAGGAGAAGCAGAAGCCCGCCGTCGGCATCGTCGACGCGGCCGGCCGGCTGATCGGCCTCGTCACCTCCGAGACGGTCGGCGAGATGCTGATGGTGCGCGAGGCGCTCCCCAAGAACACCCGCATCGGCCCCTGGGGCCGCGCCGCGGGGGCGTGACCAGTTTCCGCGTAGCAGGCCTCGTGTCCCGGGCGCGGCGCGACGCGCCGCGAACCGGGACCCAGGGCGATCAGGCACGGTGATCACGGACCGCCGTCGTGGCGCCCGTCGTGCCTCCCCTGGGCCCCGGCTCTGCGGCGCATCGGGCCTACGGCCGACGCGCCTTGTCCGGGACACGAGACCCGATACCGAAGACCTCCTCTTTACCGTCCGGAACGGAACCGCTCCCCTCGCGGGTTCGTGCCTTTGCGCTGCCGCATGGCCGTGCCCACATGCGGCATGCCCGCCAGACGTACCGCCGGAGACCCCTGAGGATGCCGCTTCTCGTCCGCCGCCCCGTCGCCCTCGGGGCGGCCCGCGACCGCACGTCGCGCTCGCGGCGGGCGCTGCGGCGGCTGAAGATCCTGTCGCGCCAGACGCCGCTTTTGCTGCTCGCCGGGCTGTTCGTCGTCACCGGCGTGGTCGCCGGCCTGTTCTACTTCAACGATCGCCCGACCACGTTGCGGATCGCCGTCGGGCCGCCCGGCAGCGAGGACGCCCGCCTGGTCCAGGCGATCGCCCAGCAGTTCGGCCGCGACCGCAGCACGACGGTGCGGCTCGTCCCGATCGTCAAGGAGGGACCGGGCGCCGCGGCCCGCGCCCTGCAGAACCGCGAGGTCGATCTCGCCGTCGTCCGCCGCGACGTCGCCTTCCCGGCCGCCGCCCAGGCCGTGGCGGTGCTGCACGACAATATCGCGGTGCTGATGGTGCCGGCCGAAGGCTCGCTCGCCGCCGGCGGGCCGAAGCCGGAGGCGCCGGCCCGCCCCGCATCGCGCCGCCGCGCCAAGGCATCGGCGACGCCGGCCACACCGGCGCCGGCCAGGATCGACAGCATCGAGGCGCTGGCCGGCCGCCGCGTCGGGCTGGTCGGCCCCGGCATGGGCGACCGCGAGATTCTGGGATCGATCCTGCGCCAGTACCAGGTGCCGATCGACAAGGTGACCGTGGTGCCGCTCGACGCCCGCGACGTCGCCGGCGCGCTGCGCGCCCATCCAGTCGACGCCGTGCTGGCGCTCGGCCCCGTCGCGAGCCCGCACGTCGCCGGCGCGGTGGCGGCTTCGAGCAACGGCCGCACCGGCCCGACCTTCCTGGAGATCGGCGCCTCCGAGGTGATCGCCGCCCGCATGCCGGTCTACGAGGAGGCCGAGCTGAAGGCCGGCGTGTTCGGCGGCCAGACCCCGCAGCCGGCCGACGCGGTCGAGACCCTCGGCTTCAAGCACTACATCGTCGCCCGCCGCAGCGTGCCGGAGGACACCATCGCCGACCTGACCCGGCAAATCTTCATGGCCCGCCAGACGCTGTCGTCGGAGTTTCCGATGGCGGCCCGCATCGAGAAGCCCGACACCGACCGCGACGCCGCCGTGCCGGCGCATCCCGGCGCCGCCGCCTATATCGACGACGACCAGAAGGGCTTCTTCGATCGCTACAGCGACTTCATCTACATCGGCGCCATGGCGCTGTCCGGCGTCGGCTCCGGCCTCGCCTGGTTGGCGAGCCATCTGCGCGCCGACACACGCTCGCGCCGGCAGCGGCTGCTCGAACGCCTGCTCGGGCTGATCGGCAAGGCGCACGCCGCCCGAGACCTCGCGGCCCTCGCGGCGCTCGACCGGGAGATCGACGCGATCCTCGCCCGCGTGCTGCTGCCGAGCAGCCGTGACGGGCTCGACCACGTCTCGCTCGCCGCCTACACGCTCGCCTTCGACCAGGCCCGGGCGGCCGTGGCGGCGCGCCGCGCACAAGTCGCCGGCGGAGCGGCCGGCGCAGTCATGCCGGGCAGCGACGCAGCTGCGGCCGCCAAATCGGCCCCGTCGGCCGATCCCGCCCCCGGACCGAGCGCCACCATTCTTCGGATGACCAAGCCGGCCGACGGAACCTGAGTCCGTCATCCCGGAACGCGGGCGACGCCCGCGTGTCCGAGATCCATAGTCCCGGCAGTCCCGGCACCGATGGCTCACGGAACACCGGGCGTATAGGTTCCGGGCTCGGCGCTTGCGCGCCGCCCCGGAACGACGGAGAAACCCGGGAGCGCCCTTCTGCGGGCGGGTCGCCCCGAGGCACCATGTCCGGCTTCGCCGTCCACACCCTGTTCGACGTCTTCGCCTGGATGGCCGCGGGGATGGCCGCGCTGTGGCTGACCCGGGTCGAAAAGATCGCCTTCCCGCCCGTCACCACCGAGCTCGGCTATGTCGCGGCCCTGGTGCTCGGCGCCGGGACGGGCGCGGTGCTGTTCGGCACGCTCAACATGATCGTCTCCGGCGTGCCGGTCGTCGCCCGCTCGATCGAGGGCGGCATCGCCGGCGCCATCCTCGGGGTCGAGCTCTACAAGCAGGCGACCGGCGTCGCGCTGCGCACCGGCGCCCGCTTCGCCCTGCCGCTCGCCGTCGGCGTCGCGGTCGGCCGCATCGGCTGCCATCTCGCCGGGATCGAAGACTTCACCCACGGCACGCCGACGACCCTGCCCTGGGCGCACGACTTCGGCGACGGCATTCCGCGCCATCCGGTGCAGCTCTACGAGAGCGCCGCGATGGCGGCCTTCGCGCTCGTCTACGTCGTTCAGGTGATGAACCGCGGCACGCGATGGATCGACCAAGGGTTCTACCTGGCGGTCGGCTTCTATGGGCTGCAGCGTTTCGTCTGGGAATTCCTCAAGCCCTATGGCACGATTCTCGGCCCGTTCACGGTGTTCCACCTCCTGTCGGCCGCGCTCGTGATCTGGGCTGTCTTCATGCTGGCGACCGCGCAGCAGATCACGACGAGCCGATCCGGAGAGGCGCATGACCGCAGCGCTGCGGAGATCTAGACCCTACGTCTTCTGGGGCCAGACCACGTCGCTGTGCGAGACCTGCCTGGAGCTGGTGCCGGCCAAGATCCAGATCGTCGACGACGAAGTCTGGTACGAGAAGCGCTGCAAGGCGCACGGCGTCCAATCGACCCTGATCTCGACCGACGCGGCCTATTGGCGGCGCTGCAAGGACTACATCAAGCCGGGCGACACGCCGCTCGCCTTCCAGAGCCGCACCGCGCACGGCTGCCCGTATGATTGCGGCCTGTGTCCCGATCACGAGCAGCACTCCTGCCTGGCGCTGATCGAGATCAACCAGCACTGCAATCTCACCTGCCCGGTGTGCTTCGCCGGATCGTCCCCGCAGCACACGACGCATCTTCCGCTGGCGACCGTCGAGCGCATGCTCGACGCGCTGGTCGAAAGCGAAGGCGAGCCGGACCTGCTGCAAATCTCCGGCGGCGAGCCGACCCTGCATCCCGAGTTCTTCGCGATCCTGGACGCGGCGCTGGCGCGGCCGATCCGCCACGTGATGATCAACACCAACGGGCTCGTGCTGGCCCAGGACCCGGATTTTTCCGCGCGCCTCGCGGAGCGCCGGCGCGGGCTCGAGGTCTATCTGCAGTTCGATTCGCTCGAGCGCGACGCCCTGATGAACCTGCGCGGCGCCGACCTGCGCCGCATCCGGCAGCAGGCGCTGGAGAACCTGGAACGCCACGGCATCTCGACGACGCTGGTCGTCACGGTGAAGCGCGGCGTCAACGATCGCGAGATCGGCGCGATCGTGAAGCACGCGTTGACGTGGAGCTGCGTGCGCGGCGTGACGTTCCAGCCCGTGCAGGACGCCGGCCGCAACGAGAATTTCGACGCCAAGCGGAACCGCATCGTCCTGTCCGAGATCCGGCGGCGCGTGATCGCCGACTCCGGCGTGTTCGGCGCGGACGACATGATCCCGCTGCCGTGCAATCCCGAGACGATCTCGATCGGCTATGGGCTGCGCAACGGCGGGCGCGTCCTGCCCGTCACCTCGATGCTGTCGCGCGAGGATCTGGTGGCCGTCGTCCCCAACACCATCAACTTCGAGAAACAACCGGCGCTGCAGCGGAAATTCGTCGAGTTGTTCTCGCTGTCGTCCGGCGCCATGAACGCACCGGAGCGCCTGGCCGAGTTCCTGTGCTGCCTGCCGCGCGCCACCGTGCCGGAGGGGCTGTCCTATGCGAACGTCTTCCGGGTCGCGATCGTGTCGTTCATGGACCGCTTCGACTTCTGCCTCGGCGGCGTGAAGCGCTCGTGCATCCACTTCGTCACGCCCGAGGGCAAGATCATCCCGTTCGACACCTACAACCTGTTCTACAGGAACGGGCTGGTGGACGAGATCCGGGCGCGCCGCAGCGCCAGCGAAAGGGGCTCCGGATGGCCGCCGTCCTGATGATCCTGGTGGGGTTCGTGCTCATCCTGCCGTTGCCGCTCGTGAGCGCCGTGGCGCTCCTGGTCGATTACGGCCTGAAGACATCGAAAGGCGGTCCGGACCTCGGCTTCGCCATGCTCTGGCTGGGATGCCTGGCCGTGGCGACGTTCGGGGCCGCGATGATCCGGGTCGGCTGGCGGATGCGCGGGGGCGCGACGGCCGCATGACCGAGACCGGCCAGAAATTCCTGCTGTTCGTCCTGATCGGCCTGATGGCGCTGCCGTCCGGGCTGTGCTCGGCCGTGTTCACGGTCGGCGGGCTCGGCATGCTGCTCGACCGCGACCCCGTCGCCCAGGCCGTGTCGGGCATCTCGCTGGTCGGCGCGGCGATCGGGTGGATCTTCTGTGCCCTGGTGCTGATCGGGGCGCGGCGACTGCGGCGCATGCCGCCGACGCCCACGGGCTCCGATCAGAGCCCTAAGCCGACCGATTCCCCGCCGCCGTGAGGAGACCGCCGTGGCGATCCTGATGATCCTGCTCGGCCTCGTGCTGCTGCTGCCCGGCCTGTGCGCCGGCGCTTTCGTGGTGGCGTTCGGCCTGACCGAGCCGAAGTCGCTGGTCGATCCGGAGCTGGTGATCGTCTGGGCGATCAGCATCGCCATCGCGGCCGGCGGTATTTTCCTGATCCGCGGCGGCCGACGGCGCATGCGGGACCGGGCGGCGGCTCGGTCCACGGGACCGGCCCCCATGACAGGCCGTCATCCGGGCGATACGCCGCCCTGATACGCGGCGCCGGCCGGGGCGCCGTTCGTTCACGTTTCGTGCCAGCTCCTTGCCTCCGGCCGGACCTTGTCTATAGTCCGGCGCAAATCTCGCGGGCCCCGGAGGCCCGCGTTCCGTTTTTCAAGGGACCCCTATGAAGCTCCGCAACGTCGCCATCATCGCCCACGTCGACCACGGGAAGACCACCCTGGTCGACCGGCTGCTGCAGCAGTCCGGCACGTTCCGCGAGAACCAGCGGGTCGCCGAACGCGCCATGGATTCCAACGACCTGGAGCGCGAGCGCGGCATCACCATCCTGGCCAAGGCGACCTCGATCGTCTGGAAGGACACCCGCATCAACATCGTCGACACGCCCGGCCACGCCGACTTCGGCGGCGAGGTGGAGCGCATCCTCAACATGGTGGACGGCGCCATCGTGCTGGTCGACGCCGCCGAGGGTCCGCTGCCGCAGACCAAGTTCGTGGTCTCCAAGGCGCTCAAGATCGGCCTCCGCCCGATCGTCGCCATCAACAAGGTCGACCGCTCCGATGCCCGGCCGGACGTGGTGGCGAGCGAGGTGTTCGACCTGTTCGCGGCGCTCGACGCCAGCGAGGAGCAGCTCGACTTCCCGGTCCTCTACGGCTCCGCCAAGGAGGGCTGGATGGCCCCGGCGCTCGAAGGCCCGAAGGAGTCGATGGAGCCGCTGCTCGACCTCGTGCTGAAGCACGTGCCGGAGCCGACCATCGAGCACGGGCCGTTCCGCATGCTCGGCACCATCCTGGAATCGAACCCGTATCTCGGCCGCATCGTGACGGGCCGCATCACGTCCGGCACGCTGAAGCCGAACCAGCCCGCAAAGGTGCTCGACCGCCACGGCAAGATCGTCGAGACCGGCCGCATCTCCAAGGTGCTGGCCTTCCGCGGCCTGGAGCGCCAGCCGATCGACGAGGCGGTGGCGGGCGACATCGTGTCGGTCGCCGGCCTGCCGGAGGCGACGGTGGCGCACACGATCTGCTCGCCCGAGGTCACCGAGCCGCTGCCGGCTCAGCCGATCGACCCGCCGACCCTCTCGATGACGTTCCGGGTGAACGACTCGCCGCTCGCCGGCACCGAGGGCGACAAGGTGACGGGCCGCATGATCCGCGACCGCCTGCTCCGCGAGGCGGAAGGGAACGTCGCGCTCAAGGTCACCGAGTCCACCGAGAAGGATTCCATGGAAGTCGCCGGCCGCGGCGAGCTGCAGCTCGGCATCCTGATCGAGACGATGCGGCGCGAGGGCTACGAGCTCTCGGTGTCGCGACCGCGCGTGCTGATCCAGCGCGACGAGGCGACCGGCGAGATGCGCGAGCCGATCGAGGAGGTCGTGATCGACGTCGACGAGGAGTTCTCCGGCGTCGTCGTGCAGAAGATGTCGGAGCGCAAGTCCGAGCTGATCGAGATGCGCCCGTCCGGCGGCGGCCGCACCCGGCTCGTCTTCTACGCCCCGACCCGCGGCCTGATCGGCTACCAGAGCGAGCTTCTGACCGACACCCGCGGCACCGCGGTGATGAACCGCCTGTTCCACGGCTACGCGCCCTACAAGGGCGAGGTGCAGGGCCGGCGCACCGGCGTGCTGATCTCCACCGACGCCGGCGAGGCGGTCGCCTACGCGCTGTGGAACCTGGAGGACCGCGGCCCGATGATGATCGAGCCCGGCTGGAAGGTCTACATGGGCATGATCGTCGGCGAGCACACCCGCGAGAACGACCTCGAGGTGAACGTGCTCAAGGGCAAGAAGCTCACCAACATCCGCACCACCTCGAAAGACGAGGCGGTGCGCCTCACCCCGCCGATCCGCATGACGCTGGAGAAGGCGCTCGCCTACATCCAGGACGACGAGCTGGTCGAGGTGACGCCGAAGTCGATCCGGCTGCGCAAGAAGCTGCTCGATCCGAACGAGCGCAAGAAGGAAGAGCGCCGCAAGGTCAGCGAGGGCGTGTGAGCTCGCGTCCGGGTGATCAGTTCGGTTGGTCATTCCGGGGCGGCGCACCCGGGTCGGCGCTTCGCGCCGCCCGAGCACAGGCTCCGCATCGAGCCCGGAATCCAGCCGCAGAGTGTCACGCTGGATTCCGGGTTCGCAGCTTCGCTGCACCCCGGAATGACCACCGAAGCAATCCGGCGGCTTCCGGATGAGCGCCCGGTGAGCAACGCGCCCTTCACGGTCTCGGAGTTCCTGTCCTGGGCCGAGGCCCGGCTGGAGCCGCCGCGCGCCGAGCTGATCGCGGGCCGCGTCGTGCCGGTCGCGGCGCAGCCGGCGGAGCACGCCCGCACCCGCTTCAAGGCGGCGCGCGTGCTTCAGCACGCGCTGGTCGCGGCCGGACTCGCCGGCGAGACCTTCACGGGCGGCATGCTGGTGCCGATCGCGGCCGACACGGCCTACGAGCCCGACGTGGTGCTGCGCCTCGGCGCGCCGCTGATCGGCGGCGGTCTGATCGTCACGGATCCGGTGATCGTCGTCGACGTGGCGGCCCCGATGCCGGGCGCCAACGGCGGCGCGGCGGACGCCCGTGCGGCACGCCTCGCCGGCTGGTTCGCGGTGGCGAGCGTCGCGCACTGCCTGCTGCTCGATCCGGTCGGCCGCAAGGTCACGCACCACGCACGAGGCGCCTCCGACGATAGTGACGGCGCCGACCAGGGCCGCCTCGTCGTCCGGACGCTCGATGCCGGCTCGCTGACGCTCGATCCGCCGGGCCTCGTGATCGAGGTCGCCGACCTGTTCGCGTGATCATTCCGGGCCGGCGCGGTCACCACCGCGCAAGCGTCTGGGCCCGCAGAAACGGGCGCTCTACCGCCCGCCGGTTGCCGATGCTATCGTGTCCATCATGACCATCGCGCTCCGCCACGCCATGACGGTGGACGAGTTCCTCGGCTGGGCCGCCACCCAGCCGGAGGCCCCGCGTGCCGAGCTGATCAACGGGCAGGTCGTCATGATGGCGTCCGAGCGGGTGGTGCACAATCGCCTGAAAGCATCGGCCTTCATCGCTCTGCGCGACGCTTTGGCCAGATCGGGCATCATCGGTGAAGCATTCACCGACGGACTCACCGTCCCGATCGATGCCTTCACGGCCTACGAGCCGGATGCGGACTGTCGTGCTCGGCGCGCCGCTCGACGGGAACGGCATGACCATTACCGACCCCGTCATCGTGGTCGAGGTGATCTCGCCGACGTCGGCGCACAGCGACACCAGCGCCAAGCTGATCGGCTACTTCAAGCTCCCGAGCGTGCTCCATTATCTGGTGATCGATCCCGATGCGCGCGCCGTCACCCATCACGCCCGGACAGCCGACGGCCGCGTGGTGGCGCGGATACGCGATGCCGGCCCGCTGACGCTCGATCCGCCGGGCCTCGTAATCGAGATCGCCGACCTGTTCGCCTGATCAGCCACCTCTTCTGTTCGCGCGACGACCTCGGCCGGTAGCACCGCCCGGCTGCGCCGGTTTGTCGCGGGGTGCGTGATTGTGCTGCAGTGCGATCGGTTCGTAGGCTCGCCCACGCTCGCGTCTCGCCCACGGCGCGCCGTCCGTCACATCGCTGTTTCCGTCGTCGTGTTTCCGTCGTCGCCGAGGCCGCCGTCCCATGGTGTCGCCGGGCGCTCCGCGAGGGTTCCGCGTGCTGCAGAAGACCATGCCCGGCCCCGCGACTGCGCTGCCTCTGCCGTGCCCGGCCTGCGGCGGGCCGACGCCGCAGCGCCTGCTCTGGCACAAGCACGGCTGCGCCATCCTGCGCTGCGAGCATTGCGGCCTCGGGCGCACCGAGACGGCCGGCTTCGACCCGGAGGCCTACTACACCGACGGCTATTTCTCCGGCGCGCACGAGGACGGCTACGCCGACTATCGCGGCGCCGAGCCGGTGCTGCGCCGCGAGTTCGCCCGCACGGTCGATTTCGTCCGCCGCTTCCGTGACGGCGGCCGGCTGATCGAGGCCGGCTGCGCCTACGGCTTCTTTCTGGCCGAGGCGGCCCGGCACTTCGACGTCGCCGGCGTCGAGATCGCCGCCGACGCCGCGGAGTTCTGCCGCGACCGCGGCCTCGACGTGATCACGGGCGTGATCGCACCCGACACGCTCGACCGTCTCGGCACGCCGGACGTCGTCGTGATGCTCGATGTGATCGAGCATCTCCCGGCTCCCGAGGAGACGCTCGGCCTCGTCGCCGAGCGGCTGGCGCCGGGCGGTATCGTCGTGATCACGACCGGCGACTTCGGCTCGGCGGTGGCGCGTCTCACGGGCCGCCGCTGGCGGCTGATGACGCCGCCGCAGCATCTGTGGTTCTTCACCGTGGAGAGCCTGCGCCGGCTCGCGGCCGCGCACGGGCTCGTGGCCGAGTCCGTCGACCACCCGTGGAAGACTGTCCCGGCATCGCTCGTGCTGTATCAGCTCGGCCGCCTGACCGGCCTCGGGCCGCGCACAATGTCCGGCATCGTACCGGCGGCGGGCCGGCTCGGCCTTCCCGTCAACCTTTTCGACGCCATGCGCGTTGTCTTGCGCAAGCCCGAGACGGGCCGCGGCGCGGCACCGTCATGAAGGATGGGCTGAGCGGGTTCCAGATCCTGCTGCTCGCCGGCTACGCCCTCGGCATGGTCGGCGGGCAGATGCTGTTCAAGCTGGCCGCGCTGCGGCTGCCCGCCGAGGCAGGCGGCGCGGCGCGACTCGCGAGCCTCGTGCAGAACGGCTGGTTCGTCGCCGCCGTGCTGCTCTACGGCGTCCTGTCGGTGTTCTGGGTGTGGGTCCTCACCTTCACGCCGCTCAGCCGCGCCTATCCGTTCGTCGCCCTGGCGTTCGCGGTGACGCCGCTCGTCGCCGCGCTCGCCTTCTCGGAGCCACTGTCGCTGCGGCTCGTCCTCGGGATCCTGGTGATCGCCGGCGGGCTCGTGCTGGTCGCGGGGTGAACGCCATGCCGACATGCGCCTCTCGGATCGTCGTCGTGATCGCCGCCTACAACGAGGCGGCCGTGATCGGCCGCGTCGTCGCCGGGGTCGTCAATGCAGGATACCGGGCCGTCGTGGTCGACGACGGCTCGTCCGACGACACCGGCGCCCGCGCCCGCGCGGCCGGCGCCGTGGTCGTCACCCACCCGATCAATCTCGGCCAGGGCGCGGCGCTGCAGACCGGCTTCGACTTCGCGCTGGCGCGGGACGCCGACGTGGTCGTCACCTTCGACGCCGACGGCCAGCACCGCACCGGCGACATCGCCCGGCTCGTCGAGGCGCTCGATCGCCACGGCGCCGACTATGCGCTCGGCAGCCGCTTCCGCGGCGGCACCGTCGACCTGCCGGTGTCGCGCCGGCTGCTGCTCGGCGCCGCCACGGCGTTCACCCGGCTCACCACCGGTCTCGCCGTCACCGACACGCACAACGGCCTGCGCGCCGTGACACGGCGCGGCCTCGCGCGGCTGGGGCTGCGCCAGAACCGGATGGCGCACGCCTCCGAGATCCTCCACCAGATCGCGCTCAGCGGCCTGCCCTGGGTCGAGGTACCGGTGACGATCGAGTACAGCGCCTACTCGCTCGCCAAGGGCCAGCGGATGAGCGACGCCGTGTTCATCCTGGTCGACCTGTTCGCCCGCCGGATGCACCGATGATCGCGCAGGTCTTTCTCTCGCTGCTGCTCGGCGCGGTGCTGATCTATGCCTGGAGCGCCCACCGCAAGGCGCCGGTGGTCGGCTTCCTCGCCATGGCGGCGGCCTCGGCCGGCCTCTATCTGATCTGGATGCCGCACCACGCGACGTGGCTCGCCCACGCCGCCGGACTCGGCCGCGGCAGCGATCTCGTCGTCTACACCTGGGTCGTGATCAGCTTGCTGATGCTGCTCAACCTGCATCTCAAGCTGCGCGCCCAGATGGACGAGATCACCCGGCTGGCACGTACCATCGCGATCACCGAGGCGATCCGGGACATGGCCGTCCGTGACGTGGCGCTCCGGGACGGAACGACCCGCGAGGTCACGCCGGACGCGACGGCGACGGCCGACGCCGCGCCAGCCCATCGCTGACCAGCCACGCCGCCGCCACGGCCATCGGACCGATCAGCCCGAGATTGTAGCGGGGATAGTGGTTGGCGAGCACGCCGTGGACGCCGACCAGGATCAGCGCCGGCACCGTATACGCGATCACCAGCGGCCGGCCGCGGCGCGCCGCGCGCACGAGCCCGATCGCGGCGATCGGCAGCACGACGAACGCGAACAGGCCGGCGACCCACAGGCCGCACCAGGCGAGCGGCACCGACACGGCGAGATGGCGCCACCAGCCGCCGTCCGCCATCGCGTCGCGCGTGATCGCGCCGATGACCGGATCGAGACGCCCATGCGCGGCGATCAGCGCGTTGCGCCGGGCACGCCCGGTCTCGAAGAAGCTCCCCGGCGCATCCCACTGGAAGCGCGCCGTCGCGTCCGGCCCCGCCAGCGCGGCGACGAGCGGCGGCCCGACCACCGGCACGCAGGCCGGAAACGCCCAGACATATTCGCGCGGCGTCATCGCGTTGAAGGCGAAGCGCTCGATCAGGGCGACGCTGCCGTACTCCTCGGTGAAGCCGAGCTTGCCGACCGAGACGGCGTTGCGGACGAGCCAGGGCGTCAGCATCACGGCGAGCGCCGCCGCGAAGGCGAGGCCCGGCCGCAGCAGCGCCCGGCGCTCCGGACCGGCAAACCAGCGCCCGGTGACGGCGATCATCACCAGCGTCACGGGGGCCAGGATCAGGAAGGTCGGCCGCGTCAGGCAGGCGAGGCCGAGCGCGAGGCCGAGCGCGAGGAAGTCGGCGAGCCGCCAGCGCGCCAGCGCCGCCACCAAGGCGAGGCCGTACAGGCTGAAGGTCGCGATGCTCAGGCTCTCGGTCATCAGGAAGGAGAGCAAGTCGGCCTCGGCGACGAAGCCCGAGGTCGCGAGCGCCGCCGCGCCGTAGAACACGCGGCCGTCGCCGGTGGCGATCTCGCCGGTGCGGCCGATCGCCAGCGCGGCGGCGGCGAGCAGCAGCGCGTGCAGGAGCAGCATCGACCGGACATCGATCGGGCAGCCCCCGAGATCCTGCCGGCGCTCGTCGGCCGCGACCGCGCAGTCGATCGACCGGGCGAGGCCCGGGTCGAGCCGCATCATGCCGGCGAGCGTCAGCGGATAGAACGGCGCGAAGAACATGCCGGGCGGCGGCGGCGCGCGGCTGCCGGCGACCTGGTCGAAGATGCCGTTGGCGAAGACCCCGTGATGGACGAGGTCGTGCGCCATGGTGACGTAGAAGATCTGGTCGAAATCGACCAGTCGCTTGGCCGGCCGGCTGGTGATCGCCGCCGCGAGGACGGCGAAGACCAGCACGGCGAAGCCGATCCGCAGGACCGCGGAGCGTCCCGGCATCCGGGGCGGATCAGCGGAAGAACAGCTTCTTCTCCGGCTTGGCCGGCTCGGGCGGCTTGTCGTCCTTGCCGGTCGCATCCTTCGCCGCCGGATCCTTGACGGTCGCGTCCTTCGCGGCCGCGGCCTTGGCCGGAGCCTCCTTGGCGGCCGCCGTCTTGTAGTCGGGCGGCGGGATGTCGGGCGCCTGCGGCAGCACGATCACGTTCTCGCCCGGCTTGCCGTCGGACTTGCCGTCGGACTTGGCGTCCGGCTTGGCGTCAGCTTTCGCGTCGCTCTTGGCGTCGGTCTTGGGCTCCGGCACCCGCGTGGTGGCGGGCGGCGGGCGGCGCGCCTCGCGGGCCGCGCGCGCCACCGGCGTCTCCACCACGGGCGGCACGTTGTCGATCACCGGGCCGTCGCCTTTGGCGACGTCGCTCTTGGAGACATCGCCTTTTGCGGCATCGCTCTTGGCGGGCGCCGCCTTGCCGAGGTCGGGCGCCGGCAGCGGGATCGGCTTCTCCTCGGCCTTCTTGGGCGGCACCTCGGAGACCGGCTTGGCCGCCGCGGCACGATCGGCCGGCGTGACCGGCGCGGGCTCGGCGGCTTTCGCGGCGGGCTTCGCCGGGGCGGCCGTCACGGCAGCGGCCGGAGCGCCACCCGGGCGGCCCTGGTCGTGCTCGATCACCGGCCCCTGCGGCGCGAGGTCGGCGATCGGGATGCGCCACTCGAAGGCGTCGATGCGGCCCGAGATCGGCGAGGCCGGCATCCACTTCGCCGACACCAGGCCGTCGGCCGTCCAGGTCGGGTCGCGGGTCGCCTGCAGGGCGCGCCGCATCCATTCGCGCGAGCGGCCGACGTCGCCGCCTTCCTTCTCCTCCAGCTCGGCCATCAGGGTCGCCATGCGCTGGGTCGGCATGGTGAGCATCGGCGTGAGGCTCGACCGGGCGGAGGCGAACTCCTGCGCGTCGATCGCCGCGCGGGCGACCGCCATGGCGCTCTCCGGGGCGTTCGGCGCCAGCTTGGCGAGGGTGCGGATGCGGCCGAGCCGGTCGCGGTTCGACTCGTTGGGGAAGATGTTGGCGTAGGTCTCGACCAGATCCGGATGCGGATTGATCGCATACGCCGCCTCGACCACCTTGGTGGCCTTGCGGGTCTGGCCGCTCTCGGTGAGCAGGCGGCCGGCGAGCGAGGCCGCCGGCACCAGGCCGGGCGACAGCTTGAGCGCCTCGAGCACCAGTGCCTTCGACATCTCGGCGTCGACCTCGCCGGACATCGCGCGGCCGGTCAGCAGCACGGCGCGCTGGCGCTTGTAGGTGTCGCGATCGACCAGCTTGCTGCGCATGTTGCGCTCGAGCGCGGCGAGCGCGCCGGTCCAGTCGCCGGCGGCGCAGCGATACTGCAGAACCGCCTCGGCCGCCCAGGCGAGGTTCGGGGCGGCGCGCGCCGCATCCTCGGCGAAGGCACGGGCCGCGGCGGCGTTGTCGCTGCGCTGCGCCTCGATGAACAGGCCGTGCAGGCCGAGCAGCTTGGTGTCCTGGCGCGCCGCCATGGCCCGGAAGGTGCGCTCCGCCTCGGCCGCGTTGCCGCCGATCTGCGCCGCCTGGGCGCCGAGCAGCAGGGCGAGCGGCTCCTTGGGGGCGAGCCGCTGCGCCTCGTTGGCGAAGCGCCGCGCGGCGAGCGCGTCGCCGGCGCCGATCGCCACGATGCCTTGCGAGATCGCCTTGTAGGCCTTGCGGGCCCGCTTATCGAGACGGCGCGCCGCGAAAGCGGCCGGCGCCTTCACGATGGCGCGCAGGATCGTCCACACCAGGATGACGGCCACGACCAGCGCGACCAGCGCGGCGAGGCCGACCATGACCGAGGTCTCGACCTGGTAGCCGAGCCAGGTGATCGCGATGTCGCCGGGCCGGTCGGCGAGCCACGCCGCACCGAAGGCGAGGGCCGTGACGGCGGCGAGGAACAGAAGGACTCGGAGCATCGGACGAACCTCAAGGAGTGGCGAGCGCCGAGAGCGCGCCGGACGAGACGCGCTGGGCGGCGGCGACGGCGGCCTGACGGGCCTCGGCCTTCTTGATCCACGGCTCGGCCGGCGCGCGCACGGCCGGCGGCAGCTTGGCGAGCTCGGCGAGCGCGCCGGCGAGATCCGCCTGGCGGGCCTTGGCCTCGGCGCGGCCGATCTGGGCCGCGAGGTCGCTCGCCGGCTGGTCCTTCACGGGCCGCCAGCGCACCAGCTTCTCGGCCTGCGACTGCAGGCGGTCGAGATAGTCGTCGCCGGCCGGCAGGTCGCCGGCCTTGAGCATCGCCGGGGCGACCTCGGAGAGCTCGCGGCCGAGCACCAGGGCGCTCGGCACGCCGGTCGCCGCGAACGGCTCCAGCGGCGCGAAGGTCTGCGGGTCGCTGACCAGCTGCTTGGCGGCGGCGAGCTCGCTCGCATACGGAGCGCCGCGCTCCACCAGGCTGCGCAGCGACGAGGTCAGCACCGCGAGCCGCACCGTCTTGTCGGCGACCGGGGCGTTGGCCCGCTGCGTCACCTGCTGCTGGAGCGCCGTGAGGTTGCGCTCGACCGTCGCCGCCTTGGTGCCGGCCGCGTCGGCCCGCGCCGCGACGGCGTCGAGCTCGGCCGGCTGCACGCCGGGCGCCGCCGGGGCCGCGACGCCGGCGCCCGCCTTGGCGGTCTCCTCGATGCGCCGCTCGGCGCGGGCGAGCTGCTCGGCGAGCTTGCCGACGGCGGCTTCGGCGGCGGCGAGACGGCCGGCGAGCGCCGGATCGCCGTTGGCCTGGCGGGCCGCGGCCGTGACGGCGGCCTCGACGCGGCCGAGCCGGCCGGCGACGTCGGCCGGAAGCTGGGCGGTCGGCGCCGGGCGCTGGGCGAGGTCGGCGACCTGCAGCTCGAGCCGAGCGAGCTTCGCGGCGGTGCCGTCACCGCCGGCGTCCAGCGGGTTGAAGGTGATCCAGGCGGCGCCGGCGGCGGCCACCACGGCCCCGCCGACCAGCCCGGCAGCGAACAGGCTGCCCCAGTTCGTCGGGGCGGGCGTCGACCGCGCCATCGCGGTGTCCTCTCGGGTTCGACCGGGGGCGGGTCGGGTTGCATCCGGGCCGGCCTTGGTCTCGGCGACCTTGGTCTCGGCGGGTTTCGTGTCGGCGACCTTGGCATCGGCAACGGCCGGCGCGGCCGGCTTCGGCGCCGCCCCGGCGGGCTGGCCGGGAGATGGCTGGCCGGCCGGCACGGGCTTGGGCGGCGTCGCCGCCGCCTGCCCGACCGTCGGAGGAACGACCGTCGGCTGCGGCGCGCCCGGCTTGCTCGGCTGCGCATGAAGCACGGTCGGCTGGGAGGCGGACGGCGTCGGCGCGCCCGGCTTGCCGGCGGCGGACGCCGGGGCGGAGCTGTCGGAGCGATTCGGGGTCGTCGCGGCAGGCGACGGCGAGGCCTCGGCGCGCGCCTTGTTGCCCTCGGAGGGCGGCGGGCCTTGGTTGTCGGGCTTGTCTGCCGGTGGTGTCTTGGGGTCGGCCATCCACCTCTCCCGCTGCAATTGCGGACCATGTCGTCCAATGCGGATCACACCGCCATACTGCGCCGGTTTGGTGACGGCAACAACGGCGTCCCCGGCACCGGAGTCGCATCACTAAAGAAGCGCGAACAGGCTCGCCTCGTCCGGGTGCGCAGCCACGCGCACGTCCTGCGCGCCCGTGTCGAAGAGCGCCGCTGCAACCTGCGCCGACAGGCACAAGTGCCGCACGGCACGCGCCGCTCCGTCGAGCGAATCGACGCTGCAGGCGGCCAGGAACGCCGCCGCGGTGCGACGCGAGTAATGCAGCACCGCATCGATCTCCCGTGCCGCGAGCGCCGCTCGCACCGCGTCGGGCAGCCGCGTCTGCGCGACCGCGCGATAGACCACGACGGTCTTCACCGACAGGCCGTGCCCCGCGAGCAGGCTTTCGAGATCGCCGGCCCGCTCCTCGCCGGCGAGATAAAGCACCGGATCGGTCGCGCCCGGCAGCGCCGCCGCGATCGTCTCGGCGAGCGCCTGCACGTCGCCGTCGGCGGAGCGCACGTCGGCGAGGCCTGCGGCGCGCACCGCCTTGGCGGTCTTGCCGCCGACCGTGAACACCGGCACGCCGGAGAGCGGAAGCGACACGAGGGCCGGGATGGCATTGGCACTGGTGACGGCGACGGCCGCCCACGGGCCGTCGCCGATCGCCGGATCGGCGACCGGAACGATGCCGAGGAGTGGCGCGACCAGCACGTCGTGACCGCGCGCGCGCAGCGCGGCCGCCGTGCGGGCGCCGTCCGGATCGGGCCGCGTGACGAGCAGCCGCACGCGCGCCTCCGTCGGGTCAGAGGTGGGCGAAGAAGTCCGGGCCGCCCCGCTCCTTCAGCTCGCGACCCGCATCGGCACCGAGCGCCTCGGCGTCGGCGACGACGCCGTCGCGGGACGTTTCGTGGGCGACGCTGCCGTCGGTCTTCACGATCAGGCCGCGCAGAGAAAGCCGGTCGCCCGCCACCGTCGCGTGGCCGGCGATCGGCGTGCGGCACGAGCCGTCCAGAGCCCGCAGGAAGGCGCGCTCGGCGGTCAGCGCCGTGCGGGTGATGCCGTCGTCGATCTTCGCGAGGATGTCCCGGGTGCGGGTGTCGGCCTCGCGGCACTCGATGCCGACCGCGCCCTGGCCGACCGCCGGCAGGAAGATGGCGACGTCGAACAGCGAGGTCGCCTTGTCGGCGAGCCCGAGGCGCTTCAGCCCCGCATAGGCCAAGAGCGTCGCGTCGACCTCGCCGGTCTCGACCTTGCGCAGCCGCGTGTCGACATTGCCGCGGATCGAGACGACCTCGATGTCGGGGCGCAGGCGCTTGACCATCGCGCCGCGCCGCAGTGACGCGGTGCCGACCACGGACCCGGGCGGCAGCGCGGCGAGCGTCGCGGCCTTCTTGCAGATGAAGGCGTCGCGGACGTCCTCGCGCGGCAGGCAGGCGACCAGCGCCAGCCCGTCCGGCAGGTTGGTCTCCATGTCCTTGGAGGAGTGCACGGCGAGGTCGACCGCATTGTCGAACAGCGCCTGCTCGATCTCCTTGGTGAACAGTCCCTTGCCGCCGACCTCGGCGAGCGGACGGTCCTGGATGATGTCGCCCGACGTCTTGATGATCGTGATCTCGATGGCCTCGAGCGGCACGCCGTGCGCGGCGGCGAGGCGCTTCTGCGTCTCGTGGGCCTGCCAGAGAGCGAGAGGGCTGCCCCGGGTTCCGATGCGGACGAAGGGCGGGGACGAGGATTGCGCCATGACACCTCACAATGCTACGCCGGGACCCTAATAGAAGCGGGTTTGCGCAGAAGGACTTATAGGAGCCGCCTCGGCGCAAGGGAAGGGGACGGAGGCGACGTGCGTAGTCGCCGGTATGCATGATCGTCGACCCATGATCTTTCACCCATGATCTCTTACGCTTGATCTTGCACCCATGATCGTTCTCGGGCTGGAGACGACCTGTGACGAGACCGCCGCCGCCGTGGTCGAGCGCGACGACGACGGGCGCGGCCGGATTCTGTCCAATGTCGTGTTCTCGCAGATCGACGAGCACGCGGCCTTCGGCGGCGTGGTGCCGGAGATCGCGGCGCGCGCCCATGTCGAGATTCTCGACGGCCTGATCGCCCAGGCGATGCGCGAGTCCGGCCGGCACTTCGCCGAGCTCGACGGCGTCGCGGCCGCCGCCGGCCCGGGGCTGATCGGCGGCCTGATCGTCGGGCTGACCACGGCCAAGGCGATCGCCCTCGTCCACGAGAAGCCGCTGATCGCCGTCAACCATCTCGAGGCGCACGCCCTGACGGCGCGGCTGACCAACGACCTGCCGTTCCCCTACTGCCTGTTCCTCGCCTCCGGCGGGCACACCCAGATCGTCGCCGTGCTCGGCGTCGGCGACTATGTCCGGCTCGGCACGACGCGCGACGACGCGATCGGCGAGGCGTTCGACAAGACTGCCAAGACGCTCGGCCTCGACTATCCGGGCGGCCCGGCCGTGGAGCGCGTCGCCCGCCAGGGCGATCCCGAGCGATTCGCCCTGCCGCGCCCGATGGTCGGCCGCCCCGACGCCGACTTCTCGCTGTCCGGCCTCAAGACCGCGGTGCGGCTGGAGGCCGAGCGGCAGGCGCCGCTGTCCGACCAGGACGTCGCGGATCTGTGCGCCTCCTTCCAGGCCGCCGTCGCCGACATGGTGCGCGACCGGCTGCGCGCCGGGCTGAAGCTGTTCCGCGAGCGATTCGGCCAGCCGATGGCTTTGGTCGCGGCCGGCGGCGTCGCTTCCAACCAGGTGATCCGGGCGCTCCTGAACGCCAGCGCGCTCGACGGCGGCACCGTGCTGGTGCTGCCGCGGCCGGAGCTGTGCACCGACAACGGCGCCATGATCGCCTGGGCCGGGGCCGAGCGGCTCGCCTACGGCCTCACCGACACGCTCGACGCCGCCCCGAGACCGCGCTGGCCGCTCGACAGCGTGCGCAAACCGACCGCGCCGCCCCCCCGACCGGGATTCGGGCCCGGATCAGGGTCGGGGTTCGACCTTGCCGGCGACCCGGTGCCCGCGTGATCCGACCGTGACCTCGCTTCAGCGCATCGCCGTGATCGGGGCCGGCGCCTGGGGCGCCGCCCTCGCCAATGTGGCGGCGCGGGCCGGCCGCGACGTCGTGCTGGTCGCCCGCGACGCGCAGGCCGCCGACGCGGTGCGCCGCGCCGGCGCCTCGCCGCATCTGCCCGACGTCGCGCTGGACCGCACCATCGCGGTGGCGAGCGGGATCGACGCCGTCGCCGGGGCCGACGCCGTGCTGCTGGTGGTGCCGGCGCAGGCGCACGGCCCGATCGCCGCGACGCTCGCCCCGGTGCTGGCGCCGGGCACGCCCGTGGTCGCTTGCGCAAAGGGGATCGAGCGCGGCACCCGGCGCTTCATGACCGAGGTGATCGCCGCGGCGCTGCCGGGCGCGACGCCGGCGATCCTGTCCGGCCCGAGCTTCGCGGCCGACGTCGCCCGCGGGCTCCCGACCGCCGTGACGCTGGCGGCCGCCGACGACGCCGTCGCGGTGGCGCTCGCGCACGCCCTCGGCACGCCGACCTTCCGGCCCTATCACGCCACCGACCTGCGCGGGGTCGAGATCGGCGGCGCCGCCAAGAACGTGCTCGCCATCGCGGTCGGCATCGTGCGCGGCCGAAGGCTCGGCGCCAGCGCGGCGGCGGCGCTGACCACGCGCGGCTTCGCCGAGCTGATGCGCTTCGGCCGCGCCTACGGGGCGCGCCCCGAGACCCTCACGGGCCTGTCCGGCCTCGGCGACCTGATCCTCACCTGCTCGAGCCACCAGTCGCGAAACTTCTCGCTCGGCATCGCGATCGGCGAAGGACTGTCACCCGGCGAGGCACGCCAGAGCGGCCTGCTCGCCGAGGGCGCCTTCACGGCGCCCGTGCTGGTCGAGATGGCGGGCGAGCGCGACGTCGACATGCCGATCGCCGCCGCCGTCGCCGCCGTTCTCGACGGCCGCCTCGGCGTCGACCAGGCGATCGCGGCGCTGACGACCCGGCCGTTCCGGGCCGAGCATTGATGACGACCCCGTCATTCCGGGGCGCGCTGAAAGCGCGAACCCGGAATCCAGCGACAGGCTCCGCGATCGCGGCTGGATTCCGGGTTCGAGCGCCTTCGGCACTCGCCCCGGAATGACCCGAAGAGACGGAGAACGTTTCGATGCCCTACTGGCTGGTGAAGTCCGAGCCCTCGACCTGGTCGTGGGACGACCAGGTGAAGCGCGGCGACGAGGGCGAGCCGTGGACCGGGGTGCGCAACCACACGGCCAAGCTCAACCTGATGAAGATGAAGACGGGCGACCGGGCGTTCTTCTACCACTCGGTCGACGAGAAGCGGATCGTCGGCATCGCCGAGATTCTGCGCGAGCACTATCCGGACCCGACCGCCGAGCCGGGCAGCCCGTGGGTCGTCGTCGACCTCAAGGCCGTCGCCCCGCTGAAGACCCCGGTGACGCTCGCCGACATCAAGGCGGAGAAGAGCCTCGCCGACATGGCGCTGCTCAAGCAGTCGCGCCTCTCGGTCCAGCCGGTGACGGCGGCCGAATGGAAGACGATCTGCAAGATGGGCGGCGTGAAGGGGTGACGGCGCCGCACCGCACCTCGCGACGCTCTTCTGCCGTCTTGGGCCGTCGCAACTCCCGACCTTCGTCATGGCCGGGCTTGTCCCGGCCATCCACGCTCTTGGTCACGAGACGCCGCAAGGTCGTGGATGCCCGCGACGAGCGCGGGCATGACGAGTCTCGGGATATGAAAGCTGGCATCACCTCCACGGATCGACGACCGGGACCTCGGCGCGGCTGAAATCGTCGGTGTCGCGCGTCACCACGGTGAGGCCGTGAACCAGCGCCGTGGCGGCGATGATCAGATCGGGCTGCGAATAGGTGTGGCCCGCCTTGCGACCGGCCTCGACGAGAATCCGCCATTCGAGCATCACGTCCTCGGTCACGGCGAGCACGCGGGTCTCGAACATCGGGCGCTCCGTTGCGGCGAGCCAGTCGGCCAGCGCGGTCCGCCGGCCGGTGTCGGCGACGAGCGCGATGCCGAAGCGCAGCTCGGCCAGCGTCACGACGCTCACATGCAGCGAGTCGAGCGGCTTGGTCGCGATGAAATCGACGACCTTCATGTTCGGCTTCGGGCGGCGCAGCTCGGACAGGATGTTCGTGTCGAGCAGCCAGCCCGTCACGGCTCGGCTCCGCGGATGGTCAGGCGGGACCGTTCCGGCTCGATCTCGATATCCTTGTGGGGCGAGGCCTGCAGGGCGGCGACCAGGGCCGCGCCGGTGGCGCCGCCGGCGAGCCGTCGAAACTCCTCGGCGGCGACGACCACCACGTCGCCGCGTCCGCCGGCGGTGACGAGCTGCGGCCCTTCGGTGCGGACGCGCCGGACGACCTCGCCGAAATGCGCCTGCGCATCCTCGAGTCGCCACTGCCCGACCGGGGTCCGTCCGGAGCCTGAACGAGGGGAGCCTGCACCCGTCATGGCAAGACGCTACCGCGGGCGGGTTGCAGCGACAAGGCCGCGCCGCCGCGGCGCGAGCCTCACCGCCCGGTCAGGCGCTGCCAGGCGGCTTTCAGGTAGCTGGAGAACAGCACCAGGGCGACCGCGATGACGATCACGGGCACCCAGAACAGCACCAGGCCGAGCGCCACCAGGAGGATCGCGGCGACGATGCCGCCCAGCACCAGCATGCCGATGGCGACCGCGAAGGGGCCGGGCGGCTCGATCTTGGTGTAGCGGGTGCGCCCCTGCTCGTCGACCGTGATGAAGACGGCGCCCGGGAAGCCTTCGGGCTCGGAGTCGGACGCGCGCGCGCCGCCGGGGCGGACCGGATCGGGCGCGCCGGGCGGGATGATCTCGGGCTCGGCGCGGGGCTGCTCCGCGCGGGGCTGCTCGGGCCGGCCGGGGCGGGGATCGTCGGATCGGAAATCGCTCATGGCGGACCATGTCGGTCTGGGCGCGACGGATCGCCAGTGGCGAAACGCCGCGCAGCGGTAGATTACGAACGGCACTATCGCGCAGTGCCGTACCAGCCACCAGCCATCACGTTTCTTATGCCTGATCAGCTCCTACCGCCCGCCGCCGGATGGCGCCCCATGGTCACGGCCGACCTCGCCGCCGTGCTGGCCGCCGCCGCCGTGGTGCATCCCGATTACCCGGAGGACCGTTCGGTGTTCGCCGAGCGCCTGCGGCTCGCGCCGGACGGCTGCTTCGTGCTCGCCGACCCCGCCGCGACCGAGCCGGCGGCCGCGCGCGGCCTCGCCGGCTATCTCGTCAGCCACCCCTGGCACGCCGACTCGGCCCCGGCGCTCGACACGCTGCTCGGCACGCTCCCGGAGCGGCCCGGGACCTGGTACCTGCACGACCTCGCGCTCCTGCCCGCCGCGCGCGGCGGCGGCGCCGGCACCGCGATCGTGGCGCGGCTCGCCGCGCACGCCCGGACGCGCGGATTCGCGACGATGTCGCTGGTCGCGGTCGGCGGCTCGTCGGGCTTCTGGGGACGGCAGGGCTTTGCCGTCGTCGACGACCCGGCGCTCGCCGAGAAGCTGGCGAGCTACGGGGAGGCGGCCCGCTTCATGCGGCGCGTCTTGTAGGGCGGGCGCGCCTCGCGTCGATGTCGCGGACCTGATCGACGAAACGCCTCGTCCGGTTTTCGGTCTCGTGCCCGGGACAAGGCGCGGCAGGCCGAAGGCCTGATGCGCCGCAGGGCCGGGGCCCGGGAGCCGCACGACGAGCCGTTCGGCAACGACCTCGCCCGATCGCCCCTGGGTTTTGGTTCGCGGCGCTTTGCGCCGCGCCCGGGACACGAGGGTGCCGCGCCCACCCTACGGGGTCGTCGCCTACGGCGCGTAAAGAATCTCCCGGCTCACGCAGGAGAGATCCTTGGTGCCGGTGAGCATCATGGTGATGTCGAGCTCGCGGCGGAACAGATCCAGCACCGCGGCGACGCCGGCTTCGCCCTGCGCCGCGAGCCCGTACAGCCAGGCGCGGCCGATCAGGCAGCCGCGGGCGCCGAGCGCCAGCGCCCGCATCACGTCCTGGCCGGAGCGCACCCCGCCGTCGAAGAGGATCTCGATCCGCTCGCCGACGGCACGGACGATCTCGGGCAGCGCCGTGATGGTGGCGGGCGCACCGTCGAGCTGGCGGCCGCCGTGGTTCGACACCACGATCGCGTCGGCGCCGATCCGCACCGCCTGCGCGGCGTCGGCCGGGTCGAGGATGCCCTTGAGCACCAGCTTGCCCGGCCACAGGTCGCGGATCCACGCCATGTCGTCCCAGTCGAGCGTCTGGTCGAAGTGATTCGACGACCACTCGCCGGCGCCCATCAGGCCGACCTTGTCCTTCAGATAGGCCTCGATGTTGCCGAAGGTCATGCGCTTGCCGCGCAGCACGCCGAGTCCCCAGGCGGGCTTGGTGGCGAGATCGAAGGCGTTGCGCCAGGTGAGGCGCGGCGGCACCGTGAGGCCGTTCTTCAGATCCGCATGGCGCTGCCCTCGCGTCGGCAGATCGACCGTCACGACCAGCACCGGGCACGCGGCGGCCCGCGCCCGCTCGATCATGGCGCGGGAAAAATCGCGGTCGCGCAGCACGTAGAGCTGGAACCAGAACGGCGCCGTGGTCGCCGCCCGCACGTCCTCGATGGTGGCGATCGACATGGTCGACAGGCAGAACGGGATGCCGGCCGCCTCGGCCGCGCGGGCGCCCAGAATCTCGCCGTTGCCGCGGATCAGGCCGGTGAGCCCGGTCGGCGCGATGGCGACCGGCATGGCGGCCTTCTGGCCGACCAGCGTCGTCGCCATCGAGCGGCCCGAGGTGTCGACCAGCACGCGCTGGCGGAAGCGGATGCGGGCGAGCTCGGCCGCGTTCGCCCGCATCGTGGTCTCGTCGTAGGAGCCACTGTCGACATAGCCGAACAGCGCGCGGGGAATTCGCCGACGCGCGAGCGTGCGCAGATCGGCGACGCAGGTGATCGGGGGCAATGCGGGCACTCCGGTCGGGGCTGCGCAGGGGGTGGGGCGCGGCCGGCGGGCCGGATCAGGCGAGGCTGCGGCGGCCCGTGAACTGGCCGGACTTGCGGTAGCGCCACAGATAGGACGGAACCACGGCCGCCATGGTGTGCGGCTCGATGCCGAGCCCGGTCAACGTGCGGTTGTCGCGGATCGCCGCCTCGGAGACGACGTTGTCGGTCTTCAGAAGCTCGACCTGGTCGGGCGTCAGCGGCGGGGTGGGCAGGATCTGCAGCACGCTGCCCAGCATCTTGGCGGCCCAGAACGGCACCGGCAGCAGCAGGCGCTTGCGCTGGGTGATGTCGAGCACCAGCCGCATCAGCTCCTTGAAGGTCGCGACGTCGGGTCCGCCGATCTCGTAGACGCCGGGCGCCACCGCACCGGCGACCGCCTTGTGCACGGCCTCGGCGACGTCGCCGCCATACACGGGCTGGAACTTGGTGCGGCCGCCGCCGATCAGCGGCAGGGCCGGCGCGATGCGGGCCATCGCCGCGAACTTGTTGAAGAAGGCGTCGTCCGGCCCGAAGATCACCGAGGGGCGCAGGATGATCGCATCCGGTACGGCGGCCAGAACGGCCGCCTCGGCCTGGCCCTTGGTGCGGGCATAGAGGGCGGACGAGTCGGGATCGGCGCCGATCGCCGAGACATGGATGAGCCGCGCGCCCTGCGCCGCGGCGGCGCGCGCGACGTTCGCCGCCCCCTCCACATGCACGGCCTCGAACGACTGCTTGCCGTGCTCGAACAGGACCCCGACCAGGTTGATCACCACGTCGGCGTCGCGCACCGCCGCGTCGACCGATTCGGCGTTGCGCAGATTCGCCTGCACGGCGTGGATCTGGCCGACACGGCCGAGCGGCTGCAGGTGGCCGGCGAGATCGGGGCGGCGCACCGCGATGCGCAGGCGGGCGAGGTCGGGCGCCAGCGCCCGCACCACGTGCCGGCCGAGGAAGCCGGAGCCGCCGAAGATGGTGACGAGGCTGTCTGAGCCGGGGGTCGAGCTGGACATCGCCATGGCGGCCGGATCTCCCGAGATTTTCGCCCCGATTCGCGTGCCGGCGCCGGCCGCGGAGGGCTCCCGGCGTCATACGGGATGGCGGGCCGGCCGTCCAGGGGAGCCCTTTTGCGCCGCCGCGACCCCGACCATGGCCGAGCTCGAACGTCGCTCCGGCCCCCTTGCCCTGGAGGCGCGCCGAGCGCGGGGAGCACCACAGCGATTCGGTCCATGACCGTTTGGGCGGCGGCCGCGGCCATCCCATCGCCTCCGCGCCGGCCCGCCTGCGCACCGCATGCCGCCCCTGCGGCCGCCGCGCCGATTTCCGTCACGGCGCCGTTGACAAGACGGAACCCGCTCCCTTATGTGAGCGCCCTTGGGCCCAGGTGGCGGAATTGGTAGACGCGCTGGTTTCAGGTACCAGTGGTGCAAGCCGTGGAGGTTCGAGTCCTCTCCTGGGCACCAAGCGGCCCCCCGAGCGTCCGAAATCGCGAAATCCCTGAACGGTCCCTCCGTCGGCCGGTGGCCTGCCGATCGGCGGCGCATGATTCTGGCGACCGCGTAGACGCTGGACGGCTTGGTTCGACCCAACTCCGGATGCTGCATCGCGTGCGGAGGCCGCCTGCCCAACCACCCCCAGTTCCCCCCCCTCCGCAACCCCCGCAGTCCCGCGCGATCACATGCGCGTCATCCGGGCCGGGGCTGTCCAGTTCTGCATACTCTCGGCGCGCGGCGGATCTTAGGGCTCTCGGAGGTGGACCGATGCTCTCAGCTGGCCGACGAGGTGCTCCATGGTTTCCCGCAGAGACACGATGCTGGGCGGACTCTCCCTTCTCGCCGCGAGCGCGTTCGGCGCCCCGGCCCAGTCCTTCGACGGGCCGTTGCGCGACCTGATCTACGATGCCGAGGACTTCAAGATCGCCTCGGACGCCTATGTGTTCGGCTACCCGCTCGTGACCATGGAGATGACGCGGCGGGTGATGACCAACGTGGCGACGCCGGAGGGATCGCGCGCCCCGATGGGGCGGCTCCTCAAGATGCGGCAATACCCGGACGCGAGCTTCCGGGACGTCACGGCGCCGAACGCCGACACGCTCTACACCACGGCCTGGCTCGACGTCGGCGACGAGCCGTGGGTGGTCGAGGTGCCCGACATGAAGGGGCGCTACTTCCTGCTGCCGTTCCTCAGCGGCTGGACCGACGTGTTCGCGGTGCCGGGCACCCGCACCACCGGCACGCAGGCGCAGGCCTTTCTGATCACCGGCCCGAGCTGGTCCGGACAGGTCCCGGCCGGACTCACGCAGCTGAAGTCGCCGACCAGCCTGGTCTGGATGCTCGGCCGCATCTACTGCTCCGGCACGCCGGAGGATTACGCCGCCGTGCATGCGCTGCAGGATCAGTTCAGGCTCTATCCGCTGTCGGCGCGCGGTAAGGCCTGGGAACCGCCGGCCGCCAAGGTCGATCCGGCGATCGACATGAAGACGCCGGTCCGCGACCAGGTGAACGGCATGACCGCGGTGGCGTATTTCACACTGCTCGCCGACCTGATGAAGCGCAATCCGCCGTCCGCCAAGGACGCACCCGCGATGGAGCGCTTCCGCCAGATCGGCCTCGTGGCCGGCCAGCCCTTCGATCCGAAGGCCGTCGACCATCGCTGGGACAAGCGACTGCCGGAACTGTCGTTCGACCGCATCATGCTGCATTTCAAGTTCAGCGGCGGCGACGTCTCCGAGATCAACGGCTGGGGCTTCACGCTGAAGACCGGCACCTACGGCACCGACTATCTGCAGCGCGCCCTGATCACGGCGATCGGGCTCGGCGCCAACCGGCCGCAGGACGCCGTCTACCCGACCTCGCTCAAGGACGCGCACGGCAAGGCCTACGAGGGTTCGAGCAGATACGTCCTGCGCTTCGCCAAGGGCGAGCTGCCGCCGGTCAAGGGCTTCTGGTCGCTGACCATGTACGACGACAAGTACTTCTTCGTCGCGAATCCGATCAACCGCTACGCGATGAGCATGCGGACCAACCCCAAGCTCGAGCCTGACGGATCGCTGGTGATCTACGTCCAGAACGAGAGCCCGGGCGCCGACAAGGAGGCGAACTGGCTGCCGGCGCCGAAGGGCAAGTTCTACCTGATGCTCCGGCTCTACTGGCCGGACGAGAACGCCCCGTCGATCCTCGACGGCTCGTGGGTCATCCCGGCCGTGACAAAGGCGAGCTGATCAGGAGCCATTGAAGAGCTCGCCCGCGCGCCACCGGTCCCCCGGCGGCGCGCGCGACGGGTGAAGAGCCTCACGCCGTGATGGCGACGCTCTCGCGGGTCCAGGCGGGTCCAGGCGCGCGCCTGGTCGCCGAGCGTGAGGCCGGGCCGGGTCGGCACCGGCATGCGGCCGTCGCGGATCTCGCGGCGCTCCCCGAACAGCGGCTCCGGCCCCCGGTGCCGTCGCTCACCACCGTGAACGTCGACGGCGCCGCCATCGGCCGCCTCGCCGGCGAGATGATCGTGGCGCGCGGCCGCGCCGAGACCGTGCCGGAGCGTATCGTCGAGGTCGGTTTCGAGGTCGTGCAGCGGCAGTCGGCGTAGCGAGGGGGCTGGCGCCGCCGCTCGCACCAGCGGCCGGGACGTTGCGGAGGGGCAATGCAGGCCGGCCGCCACCGACGGCGCATCGTCGCGCCGCGCACCGCCGTTCACAGATGAAAGTCAAAGCCCCACGGTATTGCCCGCGAGACGGATCAACATCGGCCGCAAACCTGAAACAATCTCAGCATTGCCGCGACGATGATCCGCTCCGACCGCAACTCCGTGGGGCCGACTCGACATGCCATTTTCTTAAGTGCATGGAATCGAGTCAATCTTCGAATCTACGTAATACCTTCACCTATCACGTCTGAGACGAATGTTCTAATGCAGATCGTTACACCTCGACGCTGCTGCCGGATGGCCGCGGACACTTCGGGGGGGCCTGGCGTTCGGCGGAATCGGTTCTGGGATCGGTTCTGGGATCGGCGACGGAGGCGAGCCGCACAGAAGGGTCCGAACGGCCGGAGGGACGGTTCCGACGCGCCCCTCGTGTGATCAACCACATGTATTGATCCCGAGACATGACAGCAGCGAGCGCAACAGCGGCCCGGACGGACATCGACTGCGACAGAACGGCCCTGTAGACGGCGAGCTTTCGAGATCGCGCCACGAGTGCCCGAAAATACAAGTTTTTCCTGCCGAAGTAATACTCTCCTGCGGAGATCAGCTCGTCAGCTTCGGGCCCTCTCGATCGACTGTCGAGAACAAGCAGGATGAGCCGTGCCGCCGACCATGAACGATGCTGCGACATTTTAGCATCATAAGTCCGATCCCGCGCATATGGAATAATCCCCCGGGAGTACGTAGTGGCCATCGCAGGGACGACTAGCCTGCTGCGCTAGAGCGGAATCCGAT
>NZ_JBEOMB010000102.1:0-1361 GCF_046000175.1 Rhodoplanes sp. SY1 | reverse complement strand
TGAAGTGGACCCCGGTTTTGGGACCAGGGCGCAAGTTGGAAATCGGTCGCTCCGTTTGGTAGACGGAGCAGACCATGACGAAGAGAACGAGACGGAAGATCGACGCGGGGCTGAAGGCGAAGATCGCGCTGGAGGCGATCCGCGAGCAGGCGACGGTGGCCGACCTGGCCCAGCGCTACGAGGTCCATCCCAACCAGATTTACGCCTGGAAGAAGCAGCTTCTGGACAACGCGGCGCGGGCGTTCGACCCGAGCGTGGGTGTGGACGCCGAGAAGGTCGCGCAGAAGACGGTCGACGACCTCTACGCGAAGATCGGCCAGTTGACGGTGGAGCGGGATTTTTTAGTCAGGAGGTCCGGCAGATGAGCGCGGCGGACCGGCGAGAAATGCTCGATCGCAGCGACGAGACGCTGTCGGTGCGGCGGCAATGTGCCCTGCTCGGGGTGGCGCGGTCGAGCGTCTATCGGCCCGAGCGGCCGGCCAACGACGACGATCTCGCCCTGACGCGGCGGATCGACGAGCTGTTCACCGCGTGGCCGTTCTACGGCTCGCGCCGGCTGACGGCGACGCTTCGGGCCGAGGGCTGGCTCGTCAACCGCAAGCGCGTGCAGCGCCTGATGCGGCTGATGGGCATTGCCGCGCTGGGACCGAAGCCGAACACGTCGAAGCCGGCGCCTGGGCACAAGGTCTTCCCGTATCTGCTGCGGGATCTGTCGATCGAGCGGCCGAACCATGTGTGGGCGGCGGACATCACCTACATCCCGATCGGCCGCGGCTTCCTCTACCTGGTGGTGATCATCGACTGGGCGAGCCGGGCCGTGTTGGCATGGCGGTTGTCGAACACGCTGGACACCTCGTTCTGCCTGGCGGCCCTCGAGGACGCGATGGCGCGGTTCGGCAAGCCAGAGATCTTCAACACCGACCAGGGCTGCCAGTTCACCTCGGCGGCCTTCACGGGCGCGCTGCTCGCGGCCGACATCCGGATCTCGATGGACGGCCGCGGCCGCTGGATGGACAACGTGTTCATCGAGCGGCTGTGGCGCTCCCTCAAGCACGAGGACATCTACCTGAAACACTACGCCGACGGCCGCGAGGCGAAGGCCGGCATCGCCATGTGGATCGCCTTCTACAACGAGCAGCGGCTCCACCAAGCGCTCGGCTATCGGACTCCGATGGCAGTGTGGCGCGCCGGCGCCATCGGCGAGGCTGTGGACATGATGGACAACGCTGCCGCGTTGCCCACAGGCCCACAGCAACAAAAGCCGCAGACAGATCGATTGGCAGCATGATATCAGAGGATCGGAGCGGCCGAGCTTCCAACTAAGAACGCCACGCCAGTGGTCCTCGGCTCGGGGTCCATTT
>NZ_JBEOMB010000101.1:0-2360 GCF_046000175.1 Rhodoplanes sp. SY1 | reverse complement strand
GAATTTCAACAGCCTGCTAAACGATCCCGCTCCTTTTGCTGGATGGCGCCCTGCGGTACCTGTTAAGTTAGCAATGGCCCGCCCCTCGTGCGAGGGATGTCGGATCTTCCGATCCAGTCGCCACAAAGACGGTAGCACTGCACGTTTTCTCGCGGCGCCGCGATGCCGAGTTCGGCCTCGCGAAGCGCTGAACTAAGGATCTCGAATGATGGTAGAATCCGAGTCTGACGACCGAAAAGATCGTTGCCATCCTCCAATCCAACTATATCCCCTGGATTGGCTATTTCGACATCACCACGGTTTCGGACGTATTCGTCATGTTCGACGACGTACAGTTCACGCGACGGGACTGGCGTAACCGACGGAGGTTATCCGGCACATGACCAGGGCCGTACAACCTTTGAGCCTGGGGTGAGCATGCTCAACCTTCTCTTCCGTCTGGGTCCCGACGCGGTGACGCATCTCATAGCCCGGCATCCCGGCGGCGCCCTTTTTGAGGCCAGGTTTTTATGGCGACGACTGGTGTCACAGTTATCATTCCGGTCTACAACCGGCAGCAGACCGGCGAGGCGGCCGCGCGCTCAGCCCTGGCGCAGTCCGGTTGTGACGTCGAGGTCGTGATCGTAGACGACGCCTCGACGCCGGCTTTCGCTCTGCCGCCGGACCTTGCCGCCGATGCACGCATCCGGCTCATCCGCAGCGACGTAAATGGAGGGCCGGCGGCGAGCCGCAACCTCGGACTGGCCGCTGCGACGCAGCCCTGGGTCGCTTTTCTGGACTCGGATGACCGATTCCTGCCCGGCAAGCTGGCGCGGCAACTCGCCTTTGCCAACCCCAGCCGCCCGCTGGATGTGGTGGCCACGGGGTTCATCTACGCCCGCCGCCTCACAAACGAGGAGCAGCGTCTGATCCCAGCGTCGGCCTCCGATGTGGCCACGTTCTGCGCTGGCTGCTGGCATTGCCCGGGCTCGACACTGCTCGCCAGCCGCGCGGTCTTCGATACAGTCGGGATGCTGGACTCTCGACTTCGCCGACTCGAGGATCTCGAATGGTTTATACGACTTGGGCTAAAGGGCGGGTCGCTCACGGTGGTTCCCGAGCCGCTCGCGTGGATCGATGTCGGTGTCAACGCATCGATCGTCAACGTCGATAAGGCCGCCGCCCTGATTGCCGCGACATATCTCGATCGGCCCGAAAAACTGGCGGATCGAAAGGCTCAACGTAACCTCGCCGCCTATCTTGCCCTAGAGCGTGCCGCGGCGCAATACAAAAAGACTGGCTTCTGGGCTGCTGCGCCGCACCTATTACGCTCTTTTTGGCTAAAGCCGCGACTGCGAAAGCACCTCGGCGTCTGGTGGCGCGTGGGGTAGATGTTTGGTCCCAAATTGACGTGCCGAGGATAAATGATTGGTCAGGACGGGTCTATTGTCGGTCTCGGGCGGTGAGGCAAGGCTGTCCACCTAGCTAAGGTCGGGACTCAATTGTAAGCGTTGTCGTCAGGCCACGTTTCTTAGGGCTTGCGGCGGGGCGTAGGCCCAGGGCAGCAGGTCGTCGATGTGGCTGTTCGGGTGGCTGTCGACGATCCGGGTGATGACGTCGGGCGAGATAGACGTGCGTTTTCCAGGCCATGGTGATCGCGGTTTCCAGACCATCGTGATCACCCGGTCCAGAGCATCGTGATCACCGATTCCAGGGGATCGTGATCGCTGTTTCCAGCAATCGTGATCGGCCTTGGGGGAGACAGGGAGAAGGCGTCCGCGTCCGACAGTCGACAACCCAAGGTAGCTTGGTCCTTTACCCGAGTGGAGGACCGAGATGCCGACAGAGAGACTGTCCATGCGCCAAATCCGCGAACTCCTACGCCTGCGATACAGCGTCGGCATGTCCCAGCGGGAAGTCGCCCGCAGCCTCGGCCTTGCCCAGGGCACGGTGAGCAAGTACGTGAACCGAGCCCGTCGTGCCGGGTTGACCTGGCCCTGCCGGCCGATCTCGACGACGACCTCCGCCTGGAGAACCAGCTCTACCCGCCTCCCTCGGAGCTTCCGAGCGACGAACGCCCCCACCCGGACTGGTCCCACATTCACCGTGTGAAGTGGACCCCGGATTTGGGGCCAGGGCGGAAGTTGGAAGTCGGCCGCCCCGTTTGGTAAACGGAGCAGGCCATGACGAAGAGAACGAGACGGAAGATCGACGCGGGGCTGAAGGCGAAGATCGCGCTAGAGGCGATCCGCGAGCAGGCGACGGTTGCCGACCTAGCCCAGCGCTACGAGGTCCATCCCAACCAGATTTACGCTTGGAAAAAGCCTCCTCGACAACGCCCGAGCAGCGCCGCCACTTCGGCGAAGTCGACGTCGAACACG